>NZ_JBFREV010000043.1:0-87005 GCF_052114485.1 Cupriavidus sp. KB_39 | reverse complement strand
CGGGACCTGCCCACGCTGGCCGACCTGGGCTTCGCGCCGAGCAACCTGCCCGAGATCGCCATGCCCACCGGCTCGGACGGCGCCCAYGCGCTGTTCGACGAATTCCTGGACCGGATCGGCGACTACGGCCAACGCCGCGACTTCCCGGCGCTGCGCGGGCCGAGCTACCTGTCTGTGCACCTGCGCTTCGGCACGATCTCGATCCGCACCCTCGCCCGCGCCGCCCACGAGACCGTGCTGCGCGGCGGCGCCGCCAGCGCCGGGGCGGCGGTATGGCTCTCGGAACTGATCTGGCGCGACTTCTACTTCATGATCCTGCATCACCACCCGCGCGTGGCCGAAAGCAAGTCGTTCCACCCCGAGTACGACGGCCTGCGCTGGGTCGCCCCGCAGACCGGCGAGCGCTATTTCCAGGCMTGGTGCGAGGCGTCCACCGGCTATCCGCTGGTGGATGCGGCGATGCGCCAGATCCGCCAGAGCGGCTATATGCACAACCGGCTGCGGATGGTGACGGCGAGCTTCCTGGTCAAGGATCTGGGCGTGGACTGGCGGCGCGGCGAGCAGTATTTCGCCGATCAGCTCAACGATTTCGACTTCGCGGCCAACAACGGCGGCTGGCAATGGGCGGCGTCCACAGGCTGCGATGCGCAGCCCTACTTCCGCATCTTCAACCCGGTCACGCAATCGGAAAAGTTCGACCCGAACGGTCAGTTCATCCGCAAGTACCTGCCGGAACTGGCCCGGCTGTCAGACAAATACCTCCACGCGCCGTGGACGGCGCCGGAGGCCGTGCTGGCCGAGGCCGGGGTGCGACTGGGTGAGAATTATCCGAGGCCGATCGTGCAGCACGACGTAGCCCGGCAGGAGACGCTGGCGCGCTACGCGGTGGTGAAGACGCCGAAGGCGAAGGCAGCCGCCCGGGCGAAGCTGGCGGAAGAGGAAAGCTGAGCCATCGGCTCAGGCCGCCAGCATCGCACTTTCCCGATAATGCCGTTGGGCATCCTCGGGGCGCTCCGTTTCCTCGAACAGACGGGCCAGCGCCAGATGCGTGCGCACGCGGAGCCGGACTTGCGATTCCGGGTCGGCGTACTTCAGCGCGCGCTCGAAGTTCGACTGGGCCTTGCCCCAGAGCTGCTCGCCCAGGCACAGCACGCCCAGCGTGTAGTACAAATCCGCATCGGCCGGATGTTCGGCCAGCCATTTCTCGGCCTGCTGGATCTGGGGCAGCGCCTTGCCCGGCTCGGCGCATTCGGCATAGCGCTGCACGAGGCGGCTGTCCCAGTTGACCCGGAGCGCTTCCTCGACAATGCGCCGCGCCTCGTTCTGGCGGCCCAGCGCCGAGAAGTAGCGCGCCGCCGGCTCGGCAATGCGCACCGCGTGCCGCTCATCGGGCGACAGCGAGCGCCAGAAGTGGTACAGCCCTTCCGCGTCATGGCGACGCTCGTCGAGCATCGCCTCCACCGCCAGCTGCTTGAGCCGCAGCGCCAGCACCGGGTGCAGCGCGTTGCGCTTCTCCAGCGAGCGCGCCAGCCGCAATACCTCGGTCCAGTTCTTCAGATGCTGGTGCGCACGCAGCGCAATCCGTTGCACGTGGATCTGCCGCCCGCCCTGCGACTGCAACTGGGCGATGGTTTCCAGCGCGCCCTCGGCGTCACGGGCATCGACTAGCAGTTCGGCCATGGAAACCAACCGCGCCTGAGCGCGCTCGGGGTCCGTGACCTGCGCCATCCAGGCGTCGCGGCGTTCCGATTCCTGCATCCGGTGCGCGGCCCGCGCGCCCACCAGGGCTGCGGTCTGCGCCTGTTCCGGCCACGCCTGGGCATCGCGCGCGGCGCGCTCGGCCCGTGCGAAACGTCCGGCAAACAGGTTTTCGATCGACTCGCGTAGCGCGGCCTGCGCCTTGCTCATGCGGCTGCGTTCGCGGTAAGCGGCAGCGCGGCGCGGCATCTCGGAGAGGTGCCGGAACGTGGTCAGGATCGTCCACACTCCGAAGAACAGCAGCAATAGCAGCGCCAGCGTGAGATTCAGGGACATTTCCACCCGGTACGGCGGGTAGAACAGCACCACGTTGCTGTGGTTGAACTGCGTGAACAGCGCCAGCCCGACGGCGCCGGCGAACAGGACCGCTACCCAGAACAGAAGTCGCATGGCTACTCCTTCTTCAGGGCACGCAGCGCGCCAAGGCTCTCGGCCATGGTCGGCAGCGAGACCGAGACCGCGCTGGCCTGCGCCTGCTTGAGCAGGGTCAGCACGCCCTGCACGCGGCGCGAGCGGGTATCGAAATATCGTGAAATCAGCGCCTGGGCGGCGGCGAGGTCATTRCGGAACACCGGCTCGTTGCGCGACAGCAGCGCCAGCCGCGCGTTGAGCAGGCGCAGCTTCACGTTCTCGCGCAGGAACCAGCCCTGGTCGCCGGAGAGCAGCAGCGCGTTGGCGTCGTCCACCTTGCGGATGCGGATCACCTGCCCCATTTCGGCCAGCACGTAGTGCCAGAGCCGCACGAAGGCGTTGCCGGATTCGGGCGTCGGCTGGGTATTTTGTGATGCTTGCGCCGCGCTGGCGGGCTTGCCGTTCTCGCCGGGCGTGCGGYCGAGCATGCGTTCGCCAGACAGCAGCGGCAGCACGTCGATCTGGTTGATCGACTCATCGAGCTTGATCGCGGCGCCGGTCAGGTCCGTATCCGGCACGGCTTTCATGCGGGCGATGTCGCGCGCCAAGGCCCGGCGCAGCTGGTTGTACTGCGGCTTGTCGGCCCGCGCGAGCCGCGCGTCGGCGCTTTGCAGCGCGGCCAGCGCCACCTGCACGTTGCCGCTGAGCTGGAGTTGCTGGCCGGCGTTGGTCAGCAACTGCTGGATCTCGGCAATTTCCCAGTCGTCACGGTTGCGCATCAGGTCCTGGTAGACCTGCTCGAGCGCCACCTGCTTGTCGCGGGTCTCGACCACCTGGCCGTCCAGCGCGCCGACCTTGGCCTGGAGTTCCTTGACCGTCTCCTGCGCGTTGCGGGACAGCACCCGGGTCTCCTGGACCAGAGCGTCGTTGTTCTGCTGGCGCCGCGCCAGTTCCTGCGTCAGATGTTCCACGCGCAGTTGCAGCCACCAGAAGCCGGCCGCGGTGGCCAGCACGATGACGGCGGCGACGATCCACCACGGGTTCATGCGGCGCGGTGCGAACGCAGCGGTGGGGGCACTGGCGGCAGGAGCCGCAGGCGGCGCGACATGCGGCGGCGGGGCCGATGCCGCAGCGGCTGCGGAGGCTGAAGAAGAGGAGGACGTAGTGTCTGGCGTCACGCGATCAACCTTCGTTGACGGGGAATCTGGAACCGGCGCGCGCGGGGTTGGCGTCGGAGCGACGGCCACCACCGGGGTGTCGGATGAATCTGGGCGGACCAGCGCCTCCGCCGGCCCCGCGTGGGCATCGGCCCACTGCGTGCAGGCGGCCAGCAGGCCGGCGTCGCCGGGCGCGGCGGGCAGCACATGGGCGAAGCCCAGCGCGTTCGCCTGCGCGGCAATTCTCGCATGCGGCGCAATGCACTGCATCTGCTTCAGACGCTCGTGTTCCTGCGGCGACAGGTGCAACCGGGCCAGCGCGTCGAGGTTGCGCACAGCTTCGGAACTGGTCAGCAGCCACGCGCAGGGCGGCGCGCCCGGCTTCAGGTTATCGCGCACGGCCTGCCATTGCATGGACGTGGGCTCCGGCAGCGTGCGGCTGTATGCCTCCACCGCGTCGACGGTGGCGCCGGCATCGCGCAGGCGATCGCCGAGCCAGTCGCGCCCGCCGTTCCCCCGTACGATCAGCACGCGCTGGTTCGAGAACGCGCCGGGCGAGGTGTCGAGTTCGGACCAGAGCGCCTCGGAATCGAAGCGCGCCGGTTCATTGTGGATTTCCGCGTTGCCATGCGCCCCGGCCGGGGCCACCACGCGATAGGCAGGCGCGGCAATGCCGCGTTCGGCCAGCGCCGCCACGCTCGACGGCCCGACCACCGCCACCGGCACCTGGGCCGGCCATTGCGGCAGCGCCGGCGCGTTCTGCACGTTCGCCAGCGCATCGAGCGCGAACGAGACCGCATTGGGGCTGACGAAGACCACCAGCGCATAGTCGGCGAGCCGGGCCAGCGCTGCGCGCAGCGCGGCGTCGTCGGCGGGCGGGCCAATGGCGAGCAATGGGAAGCCGAGCACGTCCAGTCCAGCGGACTGGAGCGCCTCGGTCAGTTGCCGGGACTGCCCGGCAGGTCGCGTAACTACGACGGTCGGGCGGGGCATCGCGCGCGCCTCAGGTCGGACCCGCCGCGGCAAGCGCCGCCAGCACGTCATCGGCACCGCGCGCCAGCAGGTCGCCGGCCACCGATGCGCCGAGCTGCTCGGCCGCCTCCAGCGTGTCCACCGCCCGGGCCGCATGCGCACGTATGTCGCGGCTGCCGTCTGGCAGGGCCACGAAGGCGTCGAGTTGCAGGGCATCGCCACGCCAGCGGGCATGGGCGCCCAGCGGCACCTGGCAGCTACCGCCCAGCCGGCGCGACACGGCGCGCTCGGCCGACACCGCCAGCAGCGTCGGCGTATGGTTCAGCGGCGCCAGCCATGCGGYGAGTTCGGGTCGATCGGAACKGATCTCGATACCCAGTGCGCCCTGCCCGGCCGCCGGCAGCGAGGCCTCCGGCTCGATCAGCGCGCGGATGCGCTCGCCCAGGCCCAGCCGCTTCAACCCGGCCGCAGCCAGGATGATCGCGCCGAATTCACCGGCGTCCAGCTTGCGCAGACGGGTGTCGAGGTTGCCGCGCAGCGGCTTGATGACCAGATGGGGATAGCGGGTGCGTAGCGCGGCTTCGCGGCGCAGGCTCGACGTGCCGACCACGGTGCCGGGCGGCATCTCGTCCAGCGACGCGAAGTGCGACGAGACCAGCGCATCGCGCGGGTCTTCGCGTTCCATCACGGCGGTGAGCGTGAAGCCGGCGGGCAGTTCCATCGGCACATCCTTGAGCGAATGCACGGCCAGGTCGGCGCGGCCCTCGGCCATCGCCACCTCCAGCTCTTTCACGAAGAGCCCTTTGCCGCCTACCTTGGACAGGGACTTGTCGAGAATTTGATCACCCCTTGTCGTCATGCCGAGAATGGACACATCGCACGAGGGATAGTATTGTTGCAACGCAGCACGTACATGTTCAGCCTGCCACATCGCCAGCCGGCTTTCGCGCGAGGCGATCACGAGCTTGTGCGGCATGCTGCGGGATACGGCAGCGGACGAAGAAGACGGAGACGCAGGTGCTTGCATGCGCGCATGTTAGCACGCACCCCGGCGGCCTCAGGCCCCGGAATGCGCCCGAAATCGCTTCGCCGCGTATCGGACATGACCAGGGCGCCTTCAAGGCGACCGGCACCTTATAAAAGACAGAGGAGATGACTGCATGACCCAGCCCGTCGCGCGCCCATCGGGCCGCACCCGTACCACCCCTGCCCGCAAGTCCGCCAAGACCACCGCTGCGCCACGTGAAGCGGAAGGCACTTCCGCCGCCCCCGCGAAGCCGCGCGCCGCCCGTGCCAAGCTGGCCGTGGTGGCCACCAATGGCGCGACGGTCGCCGATGCAGCCATCGCCGCGACCTCCCCCGCGCGCCGTACCGCCGACAAGGACCTGCCGCTGCGCGAGGACATCCGCTTCCTGGGCCGCCTGCTGGGCGACTGCGTGCGCGAACAGGAAGGCGAGGCGGCGTTCGATCTGGTTGAGACAATTCGCCAGACCGCCGTGCGCTTCCGCCGCGAGAACGACCGCGCCGCCGGYGCCGAGCTGGACCGCCTGCTCAAGCGGCTGTCGCGCGACCAGACCAATCAGGTCGTGCGCGCCTTCAGCTATTTCTCGCACCTGGCCAATATCGCCGAGGACCAGCACCACAATCGCCGCCGCCGCGTGCATGCGCTGGCCGGCTCGCCGCCGCAGCCGGGCAGCCTGGCCCGCGCGCTGGAAGCCATCGACGCCGCCGGCGTTACCGGCAAGCAGCTGCGCAAGTTCCTCGACGAAGCGCTGATCGTGCCGGTGCTGACCGCCCACCCGACCGAGGTGCAGCGCAAGAGCATTCTCGACGCCGAGCGCGAAATCGCCCGCCTGCTGGCCGAGCGCGACCTGCCGATGACCGCTCGCGAGCGCGACCACAACACGGCGCAGTTGCGTGCCCGCGTGACCACGCTCTGGCAGACCCGCATGCTGCGCAACAACCGCCTGATGGTGGTGGACGAGATCGAGAACGCCCTCTCCTATTACCGCACCACCTTCCTGCACGGCATTCCGCGCCTGATGGCCGAGATGGAGGAAGACATCGCCGCCGTCTTCCCGACCAGCAAGAAGGGCAAGGCCGGCRCCGCRCCGGCACCGCTCGCCCCGTTCCTGCAGATGGGGTCGTGGATTGGCGGCGACCGCGACGGCAATCCGAATGTGACCGCCGAGACACTCCAACACGCCGCGCGCGAGCAATCGCARYTGATCATGGCGTGGTATCTCGACGAACTGCACGCGCTGGGCGCGGAGTTGTCGATGTCGTCGCTGATGGTGGATGTCAGCCCGGAACTGATCGCGCTGGCCGATGCCTCGCCGGACCATTCCGACCATCGATCCGACGAACCGTACCGCCGGGCGCTGATCGGCATGTACGCGCGGCTGGCCGCCACCTCGCAGAAGCTGACCGGCCACGAGGCCCAGCGCCACCCGGTGGCCGACGTGGCCCCGTACGACAATGCCGAGGCGTTTGCGGCCGATGTCCAGGTCGTGATGGATTCCCTGCGCACCCACCATGGCGTGGCGCTGGCCCAGGCGCGCATCGATGCGCTCCAGCGCGCCATCGCCATCTTCGGCTTCCACCTGGCCTCGGTGGATATGCGCCAGGTGTCCGACGTCCACGAGGCCGTGATCGCCGAACTGTTCGCCGCCGCCGGCGTGGAGCGCGACTACGCCGCGCTGCCCGAGGCCCGCAAGCGCGAACTGCTGCTGGCCGAACTGCGCCAGCCGCGGCTGCTGACCATGCCGTGGCACGAATATTCCGAGCAGACGCGCAGCGAGCTGGCGATCTTCGCCATGGCGCGTGACCTGCGCGCCCGCTACGGCAAGCGCGTGGCCCGCAACTACATCATTTCGCATACCGAAACGCTGTCGGATCTGATCGAGGTCATGCTGCTCCAGAAGGAGTCCGGCATGCTGCGCGGCACGCTCGGCAGCAAGACCGATCCGGCGCGCATGGAGCTGATGGTCATCCCGCTGTTCGAAACCATCGAGGACTTGCGCAACGCGGCCGGCATCATGCAGTCGCTGCTGGACCTGCCCGGCTTCGACTCGGTCATCGCCCATCACGGCGTGGAGCAGGAGGTGATGCTCGGCTATTCGGATTCGAACAAGGACGGCGGTTTCCTGACGTCGAACTGGGAGCTGTACAAGGCCGAGCTGGCGCTGGTGAAGCTGTTCGAGGCGCGCCGCGTGAAGCTGCGGCTGTTCCATGGCCGGGGCGGCACCGTGGGGCGCGGGGGCGGCCCGACCTAYCAGGCCATCCTGTCGCAGCCCCCGGGCACCGTGAACGGCCAGATCCGGCTGACCGAGCAGGGCGAGATCATCAACAGCAAGTTCGCCAATGCCGAAATCGGCCGGCGCAACCTGGAAACCGTGGTGGCGGCCACGCTCGAGGCCTCGCTGCTGCCCACGCAGAATGCGCCGAAGGACCTGGAGTCGTTCGAGGGCGTGATGCAGCAGCTGTCCGACCGCGCCTTCACCGCCTATCGCGACCTGGTCTACGAGACCCCGGGCTTCAAGGACTACTTCTTCGCCACCACGCCGATCACCGAGATCGCCGACCTGAACCTGGGTTCGCGGCCGGCGTCGCGCAAGCTGATGGACAAGAAGAACCGCAAGATCGAGGATCTCCGCGCGATTCCGTGGGGCTTCTCCTGGGGCCAGTGCCGGCTGCTGCTGCCGGGCTGGTTCGGCTTCGGCAGCGCGGTCAAGGCGCTGGTCGATGAGGCGCCGGACGAGAAATCGCGCAAGGCCACCCTACCTGGACCCGCTGAACCACTTGCAGGTCGAACTGCTCAAGCGCTACCGGGCAGGCAAGGACGGCGACGACGTGCGCGTGCGGCGCGGCATCCACCTGACCATCAACGGCGTGGCGGCCGGGCTGCGCAACAGCGGCTGATCGACACCGGCATCTAGCCGACGAAGGCCCCGGGCACGGGGTCTTCGCCGAGCGCCGACAGCAGCACGGCCCAGTGCATCGCTTCATCCCCTAGGATGCTGCCGGCGGCCCGGGTCAGTTCCCGGTTGTGAAAATTCGGCAGTACGCCGAGGTAGGCCGCCGTGGCGCCCTTCTCCAGCCCGGCCGCGAAGCGCAGCACATCGGCCTGCGTCTTGAGTTGTTCGGCGGGAAAGTTGTAGTCCCCCGGCTTCTTCGCCGTCACCGGCGTGCCGCCCAGCTTGCTGACGGTACCCGCCAGCACCTGCGCGTGGGCCTTGTGATGGCCCTGGAACTTCACGGCGGTGTCCAGGACCGGCTTCTGCAGCAAGCCGCTTTCCGCGCCCACCTGATASGCCGCRATGGCCTGRTATTCCAGCCCGAGCGCGACATTGAGGATGTTGATGTCATCGCGGGTGCTGCCCGACTGGGTCTGCGCCCAGGCCGGCATCGATTCGCCCAGCGAAAACACCGCGAGCGAGCCGAGCGCAAACAGCCCGGGGGCCTTCAGCAGGCCGCGCCGGCGGGCATCCGGCAGGGTGACGATGCGCGATGCGGCGGCGGGACGTTCTTCCAGAGTGGCCATGACGGTCTCCTGTTCCTTTTGGGGGGAGGCGCGCCACGGGTTGGCGCACCTGTCCGCATATACGCGGCAGCGCGCCAGACGGATGCAGCCGATGCGGTCCATCGGCTTTCCGTCCTTTCCAGCCTTTCCAGCCCATTCTTCCTATACTCAGGCGGAGCCCCTAGCCCCGCCCCCGTGCCTGCTTCCCTGCCCTCCTCCGCGGATGCCCACGCAAACCCTGCTCCTCCCGAAGCGGCGGCGCAGCCGGACCCTGCCGCGCGGCTGGCGGGCCTGCTGCAGGACATCGCCCTGGGCGACCGCCCGGCGCTGCGCGCGCTCTACGACCTCACCGTGACGAAACTGTTTGGCCTGGCGCTGCGTATTACTAATAGGCGGGATTGGGCGGAGGACGTCGTGCAGGAGAGTTTTGTCAGCATCTGGCATCACGCCGGCGACTATCGCCCCCACGTGGCGGCCCCCATGACCTGGATGGCCGCCATCGTGCGCAACCGGGCGCTGGACTGCCTGCGCCGGCAGGCCGCCGCGCGGGGTGGCCAGCCGGCACAGCCCGATGACGACCTGGAAGCCTGGTTGCCCGACGACCGCGCCGGCCCCGCCGACGCCGCGCTGGCGAGCGAACGCGCGGCGGCACTGGCCCGCTGCCTGCAACGGCTGGAACCGTCGCAGCGGCAGGCCATCGCCCTCGCCTATCTGCGCGACCTGAGCCACACCGAACTGGCGGCCCAGCTACAGGTGCCGCTCGGCACCATCAAGTCGTGGATCCGGCGGGGGCTGGAGCGGCTGCGCACCTGTCTGGAGGGGCTGGCATGAGGCTCACCGGCCATCCTGACCTGCTCGACCGTCTGGCCGCCCAATATGCACTGGGGGTGC
The DNA here is from genome assembly GCF_052114485.1 of Cupriavidus sp. KB_39. NCBI lineage: Bacteria > Pseudomonadati > Pseudomonadota > Betaproteobacteria > Burkholderiales > Burkholderiaceae > Cupriavidus > Cupriavidus sp. KB_39. The sequence goes on along the minus strand of NZ_JBFREV010000043.1, from coordinate 77,354 downwards.
TGCGCGGCGGCGCGCGGCGCCGGCTGGAGCGGCTGGCGCACGAGGAGACCGCCGTGCGCGCCGCCATCGAACGCTGGCAGGCACGCCTGACCGGGCTGGCGGAGTTGCARCCGGCGGCCCAGCCAGTCGACAAGGTCTGGTGCGGCATCGAACAACGGCTGGGCTGGCAGGCCGCCCCGCTCAAGCTGAARCCGCCGCCCCCGCGCCACTGGTGGCAGGCCTTCCAGGACGCCCCGGTGCTGCTGCGCATGGCCTCGGCGGCGCTGGCCTTGCTGGCGCTGATGGCCGTGGGGGTGTCGCAATGGCTGGTGAACCAGCGCGAGCAGGCGCCGACGATGTCCGCCGTGGCGATCCTGAACGATGATCAGGCTCGGCCCGCCGTGGTTGTGCTCTGGGATGCCCCCGCCAGCACGGTCACCGTGCGCCGCCTGGATCACCTGAAGCTGGCCGACCAGCAGGTGCTCCAGCTCTGGGCCCTGCCGGAAGGCGGCAAGCCGCAGTCGCTGGGGGTGATCGGCCGGCGCCACGAGGTGCGGCTGGAAGTGAAGCGCGCGCCGGACAGCGTGCCGGCGCTCGCCATCAGCATCGAGCCGCCGGGCGGCTCGCCCAGCCCGGACGGGCCGTCTGGGCCGGTGGTGTTCCAGGGCCGGGTGGTCGCCCAGCCGGCTTGAGGCGAGGTAACGTCCAACGGGCGCGGAATCCGTCCCCGGGGGCGATATAATCGCGGTTTCCCGAATTTCGCCAGCGCCCGCCGCCGTTCGCGGTGCGCGCAACAACTGTCCCCTCGCCCATGACCTCCCAACTTGCCAAGAAAGGCGAAGCCTGGTCCGCCCGCTTCTCCGAACCGATGTCCGACCTGGTGAAGCGCTACACCGCATCGGTCTTCTTCGACAAGCGCCTGGCGCTGTTCGACATCGCCGGGTCGCTGGCCCATGCGGCCATGCTGGCCAAGCAAGGCATCATCGCCGAGGCGGACCGCGCCGAGATCGAGCGTGGCATGACGCAGATCCGTGGCGAGATCGAGTCCGGCGCGTTCGAGTGGAAGCTCGACCTCGAGGACGTCCACCTGAATATCGAGGCCCGCCTGACCGCGCTGGTCGGCGACGCCGGCAAGCGCCTGCACACCGGCCGCTCGCGCAATGACCAGGTGGCCACCGACATCCGCCTGTGGCTGCGCAGCGAGATCGACAACATCATCGGCCTGCTGGGCGCCCTGCGCGCCGCGCTGCTGGACCTGGCCGAGCAGAACGCCGACACCATCCTGCCCGGCTTCACCCACCTCCAGGTGGCCCAGCCGGTCACCTTCGGCCACCATCTGCTGGCCTATGTGGARATGTTCACGCGCGACGCCGAGCGCATGGCCGATTGCCGAAAACGCGTCAACCGGCTGCCGCTGGGCGCCGCCGCGCTGGCCGGCACGAGCTACCCGATCGATCGTGAGTTCGTGGCGTCCCAGCTTGGTTTCGACGGCGTTTGCCGCAATTCGCTCGACGCCGTCTCCGACCGCGACTTCGCGATCGAATTCTGTGCCGCCGCCGCGCTGGTGATGACGCACGTCTCGCGTTTTTCCGAAGAACTGGTGCTGTGGATGAGCCCGCGCGTCGGCTTCATCGACATCGCCGACCGCTTCTGCACGGGCAGCTCGATCATGCCGCAGAAGAAGAACCCGGACGTGCCCGAACTCGCCCGCGGCAAGACCGGCCGCGTGAACGGCCACCTGATCGGCCTGCTGACGCTGATGAAGGGYCAGCCGCTCGCGTACAACAAGGACAACCAGGAAGACAAGGAACCGCTGTTCGACACGGTGGACACCGTGGTGGACACGCTGCGCATCTTTGCCGACATGGTGCCGGGCATCACCGTGAAGCCGGAGGCCATGCGCGCCGCCGCGCTGCAGGGCTACGCCACGGCCACCGACCTGGCCGACTATCTGGTCAAGCGCGGCCTGCCGTTCCGTGACGCCCACGAGGCCGTGGCCCACGCCGTGCGCGCCTGCGACGACCGCCGCTGCGACCTGGCCGACCTCACCGTGGCCGAGCTGCGCGAGGTCTCCGGCCTGGGCGACAAGTCGAGCCTGATCGGTGACGACGTGCACGCCGTGCTGACGCTGGAAGGCTCCGTGGCCGCCCGCGATCACATCGGCGGCACCGCGCCCGCCCAGGTGCGCGCCGCCATCCAGGCCGCCCGCGCCGCGCTCTGAAAACGCACGTGAAGCAGTAAGCTTTCCGTAAGGTTCGGAGAGCCCCGAAACCGCCGTGGCGCAAGCCCCGGCGGTTTTTCTTTGGCGCCCGTGATGTGCACGCGACGCCGGTAGGTACATCCCCCTAGCGCCGATAGAATTTGTTACAGATACACTAATCGCCGCAAAAACCGGGGGAGACAACCCATGTATTACTTGCTTGGTCTGTCACGACAGATCGACAGGTTGAACCAGCACACAGGCAGAGTTGCAAACATCATGATCCTGCTGTCGTGCCTGGTCAGCGCGGGGAACGCCCTGCTGCGCTATGGCTTCAACCTCAGTGACAACTGGCCACTCGAACTGCAGTGGTATATGTTCGCCATCGCCGTGATGTTCGGCACGTCGTACACGTTCCAGCGCAATGAGCACGTGCGCGTGGACCTGATCTACGGCAACGTGTCCGAGCGCGCGCAGCACTGGATCGACATCTTCGGCATCGTCGTGTTCCTGCTGCCCTCCACGATCCTGTTCACGTGGCTCTCGTGGGAATCGCTGTTCCTGCCCTCGTGGCGCATCCTCGAGCAATCGGGCAACTCCGGCGGGCTGCCGCGGTACCCGATCAAGCTGGTGGTGCCCATCGGCTTTGCCCTGCTCACGCTGCAGGGCATTTCCGAGCTGATCAAGCGCTTCGCGGCCCTGAAGGGGCTGGTGCGCATCGAATCGAAATACGAGAGGCCGGTGCAATGATCCCGTTGGAATATATGCCGCCGCTGATGTTCGGCGGCCTGGTGGTATTCATGCTGATCGGGTTCCCGGTCGCATTCTCGCTGTCCGCCGTGGGTCTGGCGTTCGGCTTCCTGGCCATCGAGTGGGGCTACTTCCCCGTCCAGTTCCTGCAGGCGGTGCCGAGCCGGGTGTTCGGCAGCGTGCTGGCCAACGAGTTGCTGCTGGCCATTCCGTTCTTCACCTTCATGGGGGCGATCCTCGAGAAGTGCGGGCTGGCGGAGGACATGCTGGACTCCATGGGCCAGCTCTTCGGCCCCGTGCGCGGCGGGCTGGGCTACTCGGTGATCATCGTCGGCTTCATCCTGGGGGCGATCACCGGCACGGTGGCGGCGCAGGTCATCGCCATGGCCATGATCTCGCTGCCGGTGATGATGCGCTACCGCTACAACATGAAGTACGCCACGGGCGTGCTGGCGGCCTCGGGCACCATCACGCAGYTGGTGCCGCCGTCGCTGGTGCTCGTGGTGCTGGCCGACCAGCTCAAGACCCCGATGGGCAGCGCCGACGTCGGCAGCATGTACCTGGGCGCCTGGGGCCCCTCGGTGGTCCAGATCGCGCTGTTCGCGCTCTACACCTTCGTGATCACCCGCATCAAGCCGGACTGGCTGCCGCCGGTGCCCCCGGAGGCGCGCACGCTGACCGGCTGGGCCCTGTGGCGCAAGTGCCTGCGCGGCATCATCCCGTGCGCGGTGCTGATCTTCCTGGTGCTGGGCACGATCATGCTGGGCATTGCCACACCGACCGAGTCGGGCGCCATGGGCGCGGTGGGTGCGCTGGTGCTGGCCGTGATCCGTGACAAGGGCTTCAACCGGATCGACCGCACGATCTACCGCGTGGGCCTCGCCGCCACGCTGGTCGCGGCTGGGGTCGGCTTCTACGCGTTCGGCTCCCACGCGTTCCGGATACCGCTGGCGCTGGCCTATCTGGTCCTGCTGTGGCTGCTGGTCCGCGCGGGGCAGTTGACCGACCTGCGGCTGCTGATCGTCGATGCCTACCAGTCCACGGCACGCCTGACCGCGATGGTGGTGTTCATCCTGATCGGCTCGACCTGCTTCTCGGTGGTGTTCCAGGGCGTGGACGGCGGCGCCTGGGTGGAGCACCTGTTCACCTCGCTGCCGGGCGGCTGGATCGGCTTCCTGATCGTGGTGAACCTGTTCATCTTCTTCCTGGCGTTCTTCCTCGACTTCTTCGAGATCGCCTTCATCGTGGTGCCGATGCTGGCACCCGTGGCGGTGAAGGTGCTGACGCCGGTGGTGCTCGAATCGATGGGCGGCAAYCCCGAAGCGGCCGCCACGGCGGCCCTGGTGTGGTTCGGCGTGATGCTGTGCGTGAACATGCAGACCTCGTTCATGCATCCGCCGTTCGGCTTCGCGCTGTTCTACCTGCGCGGCATCGCCCCGAAGGAAGTGAAAAGCTCGGACATCTACTGGGGCGCCCTGCCCTGGGTCGGCCTGCAGATGGTGATGGTGCTGCTGGTGATGTTCTGGCCGGGCATGGTGACGGGCCTGCTGGACAAGGGCTCGCTCAAGCACAGCAACTCGGCGGAGGTAAGCATCCCGCTTGGCGGAGAGGATGCCAAGCCGGCGGCGCCACCGGGCGGCGCATCGAGCCCGGGCACGCTGGAATTGCCGGCCGCCGAGCCCGCCGAACCAGCCGCACCGCAGTTCGAGTTCGAGAAGAAGAAGTAATACGGCCGAATCGGACTGCACAAGAGCCCCGCGCGATGCGGGGCTTTTTTTCGTCCGTCGTTTGCGCCAAGGGCCGAGTGCCTCCAGATTTTTGGACGTAGTGCTAAAGACGGSAGCGAGTCATTACGGTATTGAACGCATTGGTACCTTGCCACGTCAGGGCCATGACTTCCATGGCTACCGACCTGCGATGGCAAGACAACCGACGAGATCGTGTTTCTGCCGCAGACACGGTACGACAGCAATACCGGTAAGGCGGCCTGATTTAGGAGAGACCATGCTGTTCATATCGAAGGAAGGACACGTTGACTCAGATCGTATCGTTGTACGGATTTATCCTCGGATCGAACGCGGTCCGATGCACAAGGTGAATGGAATTGTGGTGCATCAGACGGCAGCTCCCACGGCCTCCAGCACCTTCAGTTCATATCAGGTCAATGGCGCCAATGGCGCACACTTCCTGATTGATAGGGATGGGACTATCTATCAGACCGCATCGCTGAGAAAAAGAACGAACCACGTCGGCAATATCAAGTCGCGTTGCCTGGAAACCAGGAAATGCTCGCCGGCAGAGTTCAATGCCGCCTACCCATTGAAATGGCGACCTACGCCACTATCGCGGCATGAGCACAGGAAACCCTTCCCCGAACGATATCCCGGCAACACGGATTCGGTTGGCATTGAACTGGTAGGGGCATACATTGAGAAAAACGAAGTGTACGAGTCCGTGACCCCGTCACAGAATGACGCTGTTCGATGGCTCGTAGCAGAACTTTCAGCCACCCTGAAAGTGGCCATGGGCGATGTCTACAGACACCCTCAACTCTCTCGGAAAACCGAGTCCGAAGCGAGCTCCGCAAAATGGTGAGAAACCTGTTGCTCGCGCTGTGCGCGATGTTGTGGCTTGTCATGTCGCCGGTCGCACATGCCCGTGCTGTAAAGGCGGTGACGATAGATGCCGTAGGACTCAGCAGGCTCGAGGAGATGGCGCAAGAATGCAAGAAATTCCGGCCTTCCGTGAAACTGGTAAAACGCTATTTCTCGCGTGCCTATCCAGTAGATGCCATCTACTACTCCAAAAAGTTCTGGTCCCCTTGTTGGGCGTCGGGAACCATCGAGTACGCAGATGGAAATCGCGGGAAATGGCGGCTGAGTTCCGGTGGGGCGGCCTACCTCGAATGGAGTCATTCAGGCGAGGTGATCTTGTATTTCAAGAATAATGGTTGGCAAGATCCCTTTGGGTCCGGCTACGACGAGTCGGTCTAAACAAGAAAAACCGGCGCCAAGGCGCCGGTTTTTTGTCGATCCGTCATGGCGGAACCTCCGAGAGGAATCCGAAACGGACATCCCTACTGCTTCACGCAGTCCACAAAATAAGCCTTCTGCCCGTCCACCTCGTCTTCCACCAGACCGTGGATGTCGGTTTCAAATCCCGGGAACAGCTTGTTGAACTCGCGTGCGAACTTCAGGTACTGGACGATGGTCCGGTTGAAGCGCTCGCCCGGGATCAGCAGYGGAATGCCCGGKGGGTACGGCGTCAGCAGGATGGCGGTGACGCGGCCTTCCAGTTCGTCCACGGGCACGCGCTCGATCTCGCGRTGGGCCATCATCGCCCAGGCGTCSGACGGCTTCATGGCCGGYTCCATGTCCGACAGGTACATCTCCGTCGTCACGCGCGCCACRTCGTTGGCCTTGTAGACGCTGTGGATCGCRTCGCAMAGGTCGCGCAGGCCCATGCGCTCGTACTGCGGGTACTTGCCGACGAACTCCGGCAGCACGCGCCAGAGCGGCTGGTTCTGGTCGTAATCGTCCTTGAATTGTTGCAATTCGGTGACGAGCGAGTTCCAGCGGCCCTTGGTGATGCCGATGGTGAACATGATGAAGAACGAGTACAGGCCCGTCTTCTCGATGATGATGCCGTGCTCGGCCAGGTACTTGGTGACGATGGCGGCCGGGATGCCGCGCTCGCTGAACTCGCCGTCCACGTCCAGGCCCGGGGTGATCAGGGTGGCCTTGATCGGGTCGAGCAGGTTGAAGCCGTCGGCCAGGTCGCCAAAGCCATGCCAGCGCTCGTTGGCCTGCAGCATCCASGCCTCGCGGTCGCCGATGCCGTCTTCGATCAGCGCGTCCGGGCCCCAGACCTTGAACCACCAGTCGCCGTTGTTGCCGGCCTCGTAGTCGCCCTCCACCTTGCGCATGGCGCGGCGGAAGTCCATCGCTTCCTGGATGCTTTCCTCGACCAGCGCGGTGCCGCCCGGGGCTTCCATCATCGCCGCCGCCACATCGCACGAGGCGATGATCGAGTACTGCGGGCTCGTCGAGGTATGCATCAGGTAGGCCTCGTTGAACCGGTAGCGGTCCAGCTTGCGGGTCTCCGAGTCCTGCACCAGGATCTGGGACGCCTGCGACAGCCCGGCCAGCAGCTTGTGCGTGGACTGCGTGGCGAACACCAGCGCGTCCTTGCTGCGCGGCCGGTCACGGCCGATGGCGTGCATGTTGCGGTAGAAGTCGTGGAAGGCGGCGTGCGGCAGCCAGGCTTCGTCGAAGTGCAGCGTGTCGATCTCGCTCGCCAGCATCTCCTTGATCTGCTCGGCGTTGTACAGCACGCCGTCGTAGGTGCCCTGGGTGATCGTCAGGATGCGCGGCTTCTGGTTCTTGGCCTTGCTGGCAAACGGATGGTTGGCGATCTTGCGGCGGATCGTCTCCGGGTCGAATTCGCTCTTCGGGATCGGGCCGATGATGCCGTAGTGGTTGCGCGTCGGCATCAGGAACACCGGAATCGCGCCGGTCATCATGATCGCGTGCAGGATCGACTTGTGGCAGTTGCGGTCCACCACCACGATGTCCCCCGGGGCCACGTTGGCGTGCCAGACCATCTTGTTCGAGGTCGACGTGCCGTTGGTCACGAAGTACATGTGGTCCGAGTTGAAGATCCGCGCGGCGTTGCGCTCGGATGCCGCCACCGGGCCGGTGTGGTCCAGCAGCTGGCCCAGCTCGTCCACGGCGTTGCAGACGTCGGCGCGCAGCATGTTCTCGCCGAAGAACTGGTGGAATACCTGCCCCACCGGGCTCTTCAGGAACGCCACGCCGCCAGAGTGGCCCGGGCAGTGCCACGAGTACGAGCTGTCCTGCGCGTAGGCAATCAGGGCCTTGAAGAACGGCGGCGCCAGGGTGTCAAGGTAGACGCGGGCTTCGCGGATGATGTGACGCGCCACGAACTCGGGCGTGTCCTCGAACATGTGGATGAAGCCGTGCAGCTCGCGCAGGATGTCGTTGGGAATATGGCGCGAGGTGCGCGTCTCGCCGTACAGGAAGATCGGCAGGTCCGAATTGCGGCGGCGCACTTCGTTCACGAAGGCGCGCAGCTTCTCGATGGCGGCGGCTTCGGGCTGGTCATCGGCGCGCACGAACTCGTCGTCGTCGATCGAGACAATGAACGACGATGCCCGGCTGGACTGCTGGGCGAACGAGGTCAGGTCGCCGTAGCTGGTCAAGCCCATCACTTCCATGCCTTCGCGCTCGATGGCCTCTGCCAGCGCGCGGATGCCCGAGCCGGAAATGTTCTCGGAGCGGAAGTCTTCGTCGATGATGATGACGGGGAAGCGGAATTTCATCGGTCGATCCTTGATGAGAAGGCTTTGGAAAGACTTGAGCCACATGGCCGCCGGAAGGCTCCCCCGGGCGGCGTCATGTGGCTCTTTCGTCAGAATTGGGCGGCCGTCGGTCCGGACGCCGGCATTGTAATGCGGTCAGGTCTTCGGCAGTGTGACACCGTGCTGGCCCTGATACTTGCCGCCGCGGTCGGCGTACGAGGTCTCGCAGATTTCGTCGCTCTCGAAGAACAACACCTGGGCGCAGCCCTCGCCGGCGTAGATCTTGGCGGGCAGCGGGGTGGTGTTCGAGAACTCCAGCGTCACGTAACCTTCCCACTCCGGCTCGAACGGGGTCACGTTGACGATGATGCCGCAGCGCGCGTACGTGCTCTTGCCCAGGCAGATGGTCAGCACGCTGCGCGGAATGCGGAAGTACTCCATCGTGCGGGCCAGCGCGAACGAGTTCGGCGGGATGATGCAGACATCGCCCTTGAAGTCCACGAAGGACTTCTCGTCGAAGTTCTTCGGGTCGACGATGGTGCTGTTGATATTGGTGAAGATCTTGAACTCGTCCGCGCAGCGGATATCGTAGCCGTAGCTCGAAGTGCCGTAGGAGACGATCTTGCGGCCGTCCTCCTCCCGTACCTGGCCGGGCGCGAACGGCTCGATCATGGCGTGCTGTTCCGCCATGCGGCGGATCCACTTGTCGGATTTGATGCTCATATTGGCTGGCGGAATGGACGATGGGCGGCGCCCGGCCGAGCCGGTGCCGCTGGAATGGGGCGCATTGTACAACCAATCCGCCTGCGAACCGCCTCCGGCGGCCCCCCGGCGYGCCTTCAGGCCGGCGCGGCCGCCTCGGGCTGGCTGTGGCGGAACCGCTCCCGCCCGGTATACAACAGGAAATGCTTGCCGGTGCAGCGCGCGAACAGGCTCAGGTTGACCCGCTGGGCCATCTGGTAGCCCATCTGGGTCACCCCGGAGCGCGACAGCAGGAACGGAATGCCCATCTGCGCGCCCTTGATCACCATCTCGGAGGTCAGCCGGCCCGTGGTGTAGAAAACCTTGTCCTCGCCGGTCATGTCTTCCAGCCACATCCGGCCGGCGATGGCGTCCACGGCGTTGTGCCGGCCCACRTCCTCCACGAACATCAGCAGCTCGCTGCCCCGGAACAGCGCGCAGCCGTGCACCGAGCCGGCCTGCTTGTAGACCGACTGCTGCAGGCGGATGGTGTCGATGATTGCGTAGAGGGTTTCCTGGGTCAGCGTGGCATCCCCGGGCAGGCGGATGTTGTCGACCTCGTCCAGCAGCGAGCCGAACACCGTGCCCTGCCCGCATCCCGTGGTCACCACGCGGCGCGCGGTGCGTTCCTCGATGCGGTCCACGCCGGTGCGGGTGGTCACGGCAGCCGATTCGGTCTCCCAGTCCACCTGGATCGCGGCGATGTCCTCGATGTCGTCCACCAGCCGCTGGTTGCGCAGGTAGCCCAGCACCAGGTGCTCGGGCGCGCCGCCCAGCGTCATCAGGGTCACCAGCTCGCGCTTGTCGAGGTAGACCGTCAGCGGCCGCTCGCCCGGCAGCCAGGCCGGGCGCACGCGGCCCTGTTCGTCAACGACCTCCACCTCCTCGATCAGCGGGACGGCGGCATGGGTCAACTCGGGGCGCAGGGGCATGGGGGCGGGGGCGGGAAGGTGCCGGCCCGTGGCGGGGGCGCCATCGGGCCGGTTTCAGGGGCGTTTTGTTACTGCGGAACTACCGTTTATAGCCAAAAACTATCGATACTCAGGATGCGGCGACCACGCCACACGCGATCCGGCCGCCAGCGTTGCCGGTCGGCTGGGTGCGATAGTCGTCCGGGTCCTTGTGGACKATCACGGCCTTGCCGATCACGCTGTTCGGGCCCGGGCCGACGGTGACGTCCGGCATCAGGAACTGTACGCGCGCGTTGCCGCTGGCGTCGGCGGTCAGGTTGTTCATGTCGCCGGCATGGTGCTCGGGCATGGTCATCTGGCCGTGCGGTTTGCCGGCAGGGTTGAAATGGCCGCCGGCGCTCATCGCGTCAGGGGCCGAGCAATCGCCCTTCTCGTGGACATGGAAGCCATGCGAGGTGCCCGGAGGCAGGCCCGTGACCGCCACCACCACCATCACGCCGGCCGCCTGCTGGTCGAAGGTGACGCGGCCCGCGGTATTGGTGCCGCTCTTGGACTGCAACGGTGCCGCCGCCTTGGCGCCCACGGCGACCCGTGCCGCCGCCGGCGCGGCAGCCGGGGCCGCGCTGGCGCTGGCCGCATCGCTGCTGGTGCCCGAGGTTCCGCAACCCGCCATCACTGCCACGGCGGTGCCCACTGCCAAACCGCAAAGTACACGTTTCATGCCAAACCCTCCTCTAGAGTTGACTGCCGTGGCGATTGTAACGCCGCCCCGGTCGGGTGCATGGTGCGCTGCGGTAAACCCTCACACTTCGCCGGGACGCGGCCGCACGCGCGGCGTGTCGTCACGGGGCGTGGAGCGCTGGGCGGGAATCTTGCCGGACTGGATGTCGTCGTACCAGATCTCGTGGTGCTCCCGGGCCCAGGCCTCGTCCACGTAGCCATCGCGCATGGCGCGGTAGGCGCCCTCCATGCCGATCGTCCCCATATAGATATGGCCGCAGGCCAGCACGATCATCACCACGGCCGAGACCCCATGGATCACGTGGGCGATCTGCATCGTGGCGCGGTAGTAGTCCAGGCCCGGCACGATCATGTCGAGCACCCAGCCGGAGGCCGAGAGGACCAGCCCGAGCAGCACCATCCCGCCCCAGAACCACATCTTCTCGCCGGCGTTGAAGCGCGCGCTGGGCACGTGGGCGCCGGAGGCGAGCCCGCCGAGCTTGCGCACCCAGACCACGTCGCCACGGTTCGGCACGTTATCACGCACGAACACCACGAAGGTGGCAATGATCGACAGCGTGAACACCGGCCCGGTCAGGTTGTGCAGGTTCTTGAGAATGTAGGTGAGCCAGCCGAACAGCGTGTGGCCCATGATCGGCAGCAGGAAGTGCTTGCCGAACAGGATCACGATGCCCGAGATCGCCAGGATCACGAACGAGATGGCCACGGCCCAGTGCACGAAGCGCTCGGTGGGCGTGAAGCGCTCGATCATGCGGCCCGTGCGCGGGGACTTGAGCGGGATGGTGCGGCGCCAGGCGAAGAAGGCCAGGATGGCCGCCGGCACCAGGATCAGGATCCAGCCGCCCCAGACCGTCAGCACGCCATTGCGGAACAGCCGCCATTTCTGGCCGGTGCGCTGGATCAGCACGCCGGCTTCCTTGGCGGGCAGGCTGCTGTAGTGATGCTGGTCCGAGTTGACCTCGCGCCAGACCGGCGCGTTGTTGCCCGGCTGGGTCACCGAGCGCTCCTGCTGCGAGCGGGCCTCGGCGGCCACGTCGCGCCGGGGCACGTTGAAGATGTTCTCGCTGGCCACGCCTGCGAACGGCTGCACCGGGTGTGTGGCGGGATTGTTGGCGTCCGCCTGGGCCTGCGTCGGGGCCTGCGCCTGCGCCGGAGGCTGCGCGGCAGGCGGCGAGGCCGGCGCCTGGGCCAGCGCCGCGCCCGCCACACCGGCGGCAAGGACCACCCCGGCCAGCAAGGTCTTGAGGGTCTGGATGACGGTCATGGCGCCTCCCCCGCTCATTGGATGCGGTTGTACTCGTTCTGGTACTGGTTGCGCTGATGGATCTGACGCTGCCAGCTGTCCTTGTCGCCCGCCGTCCAGCCCTTGGCCACGAACGGGTCGCCGGGGGCGCCCTGCCAGGCGATGGAATCCGATTTCTTGTGCGTGGCCGAGACGGTCTGCGGCTTCTCGCTGCACGCCGCCAGCAGCGCGACGGTGGCGAGCATCGATACGATCAACGCGGTGCGGGTCATGACGGCTGCCCTCCGCCGGCCGGGGCGCCGGGTGCGGTGCCCTGCGGGGTGCTGGGGGCCGCCGGAGTGCCGTTGGCAGGCGCCTGCGGCTTGCCATAGGCCGTGCCCCAGCCGAACACATCGCCGCCCGTGCCGCGCTTGATCACGCGGTTGCGCAGGATGTCGGCAATCACGTCGCCATCGCCGCCGAGCAGGGCCTTGGTCGAGCACATTTCCGCGCAGAGCGGCAGCTTGCCCTCGGCCAGCCGGTTGCGGCCGTACTTTTCGAATTCTTCCTCGCTGCCGTTCTTCTCCGGGCCGCCGGCGCAGAACGTGCACTTGTCCATCTTGCCGCGCACGCCGAAGGTGCCCTCGCTGGGGAACTGCGGGGCGCCGAACGGGCAGGCGTAGGAGCAGTAGCCGCAGCCGATGCAGACGTCCTTGTCGTGCAGCACCACGCCGTCGTCGGTGCGGTAGAAGCAATCCACCGGGCAGACGGCCATGCAGGGCGCGTCCGAGCAGTGCATGCAGGCCACCGAGATCGACTTCTCGGCGTTGAGAATGCCGTCGTTGATCGTCACCACGCGGCGCCGGTTGACGCCCCAGGGCACCTCGTGCTCGTTCTTGCAGGCAGTGACGCAGCTGTTGCATTCGATGCAGCGCTCGGCGTCACAGATGAATTTCATGCGTGCCATGTGTCTCTCCGCTTCTCAGGCTCAGGCAAACCGCTCGATCTGGCAAACGGTGGTCTTGGTTTCCTGCATCATCGTCACCGAGTCGTAGCCGTAGGTGGTGGCCGTGTTCACGGCCTCCCCCCGGACGATCGGGTACGCGCCATCGGGATAGAACTGCTTGAGATCCTTGCCTTCCCACCAGCCCGAGAAGTGGAACGGGATGAACGCCGTATCCACGCCCACGCGCTCCGTCACCAGCGCGCGCACCTTGAGGCGGGCACCGGTCGGCGTGCGCACCCAGCAATAGTCGCCGTTGCGGATGCCCCGCGCGGACGCTGCCTGCGGGTTGATCTCGACGAAGTTCTCCTGCTGCAGCTCGGCCAGCCACGGGTTGGAGCGGGTTTCCTCGCCGCCACCCTCGTATTCCACCAGCCGGCCCGAAGTCAGGATGATCGGGAATTTCTCGTAGATCTTGTTCTCGATGTTGCGCTGCTGCACCGACTTGTACAGCGTGGGCAGGCGCCAGAAGGCCATCTTGTCGTCGTGGGTCGGGTACTTGGCGACCATGTCCGGCCGCGTGGAGTACAGCGGCTCACGGTGCTGCGGGATCGGGTCGGGGAAGTTCCAGACCACGGCGCGCGCCTTGGCGTTGCCGAACGGATGGCAACCGTGGTTCTTCATCACCACGCGCTGGATCCCGCCCGAGAGGTCGGTCTTCCAGTTCTTGCCCTCGGCGGCCTTCTTCTCGGCGTCGGTCAGGTCGTCCCACCAGCCCAGCTTCTTCAGCAGCACGTGGTCGAACTCGGGGTAGCCGGTGGTGATCTCCGCCCCGGCCGAGCAGGAGCCATCCTCGGCCAGCAGGTTCACCCCGTCGCGCTCCACGCCGAAGTTGGCGCGGAAGTTGCCGCCGCCGTCCATGACGTGCTTCGAGGTGTCATAAAGATTCGGCGATCCCGGGTGCTTGAGTTCGGGCGTGCCGTAGCAYGGCCACGGCAGGCCGAAGTAGTCGCCGGTCAGGTCGTAGCCGGTGACCGGGTCCTTGCCGCCCTTGCAGCGCAGCGTCTTCACATCGAACATCTGCATGTTGCGCATATGCGACTTGAGCCGCTCCGGCGACTGGCCCGTGTAGCCGATGGTCCAGTTGCTGGCGTTGATCTCGCGCAAGATCGATTCGGTCTCGGGCTCCTGCCAGGTACGGCCGGCGCGCTTGACCTCAATCATCTTGTAGTTCTTCGACAGCTCCTTGCCAAAGCCGAGCTTCTCGGCGAAGGCCTGCATGATGGTGTGGTCGGGCATCGACTCGAACAGCGGCTCGATGACCTTCTCGCGCCATTGCAGCGAGCGGTTCGAGGCCGTGCACGACCCCGAGGTCTCGAACTGGGTGGCCGCCGGCAGCAGGTAGACGGCGCGGTTCGGATTGATCTTGTCGCCGTCGGTCGGCGTCATGTTCGCCATGGCGGCCGTGGCGGAGGGGTACGGGTCCACCACCACCAGCAGGTCGAGCTTGTCCAGCGCGCGCTTCATCTCCAGGCCGCGCGTCTGCGAGTTCGGGGCGTGGCCCCAGAAGAACACGCCACGGACGTTGTTGTCCTGGTCGATCAGGTCGCGCTTCTCGGTCACGATGTCGATCCAGCGGGACACCGTGGTGCCGGACTTTTCCATCAGCGTCTGCGAGACGAACTGCTTCTTGATCCATTCGTAATCCACGCCCCACACCGCCGCGTAGTGCTTCCACGCGCCGGTGGCCAGGCCGTAGTAGCCCGGCAGGGAGTCGGGGTTCGGGCCCACGTCGGTGGCACCCTGCACGTTGTCATGGCCACGGAAGATGTTGGCGCCGCCGCCCGACACGCCGATATTGCCCAGCGCCAGCTGCACGATGCAGGAGGCGCGCACGATCGCATTGCCGATGGTGTGCTGGGTCTGGCCCATGCACCAGACCAGCGTGGACGGGCGATTCTTCGCCATGGTCTCGGCCACCAGCTTCACCTGGGCCTCGGGCACGCCGCAGACTTCCTCGACCTTGTCCGGGGTCCACTTGGCCAGGACCTCGGCCTTGACCTTGTCCATGCCGTAGACGCGGTCGTTCAGGTACTTGGGGTCTTCCCAGCCGTTCTGGAAGATGTGATACAGCACGCCGAACAGGAAGGCGATGTCGGTGCCCGAACGGATGCGCACGTAGTGATGCGCCTTGGCCGCCGTGCGGGTGTAGCGCGGGTCCACCACGATCACCTTGCAGCCGTTCTCCTTGGCGTGCAGCAGGTGCAGCATCGACACCGGGTGCGCCTCCGCGGCGTTGGAGCCGATATACAGCGCCGCGCGGGCGTTCTGCATATCGTTGTACGAGTTCGTCATCGCCCCGTARCCCCAGGTGTTCGCCACGCCGGCCACGGTGGTGGAGTGGCAGATGCGCGCCTGGTGGTCGGTATTGTTGGTGCCGAAGAACGACACCCACTTGCGCAGCAGGTACGACTGCTCGTTGCTGTGCTTGGAAGAGCCGACGAAGAACATCGAATCGGGGCCGGTCTCCTGGCGGATGGCCTTCATCTTCGCCGTGATCTCGTCCAGCGCCTGGTCCCAGCTGATCTTCTGGTACTTGCCGTTGACCAGCTTCATCGGGTACTTGAGCCGGTACTCGCCATGGCCGTGCTCGCGCAGCGCGGCACCCTTGGCGCAGTGCGCGCCCATGTTGATCGGGGAGTCGAAGACCGGTTCCTGGCGTATCCAGATGCCGTTCTGCACCACGGCATCCACCGCGCAGCCCACCGAGCAGTGGCCGCACACGGTGCGCCGTACCACGATCTCGCCCTTGCCGGCCCCGGCGCCGGTCTTGCCGTCGTCGGCATCGGCCTTGCGGATCAGCGTCAGTTGCGTGGCGGCCAGCCCGGCACCCACGCCGATGCCCGACCGCTTGAGAAAGCTGCGCCGATCCATCGTCGGCATCGCCCCGGCCAGCCCTGCGGCCAGGCGGGACGCCAGGCGCCCGTTGCCATTGCCATTGCCATGACTATTGCCATGACTGGAAGGATGGGCCTGCGGAGCAGTTGGGTCGGCGAGCCGGTTCGCAACCCGGTCGGTCTGGCCTTGGTCCGCGCGCTTGCGGGTCAGGATCATGTCTTGCCTCGGCGAAAGAGGGGGGACGAGAGACAAGGCGCGCCAGCCGGCACGCCGTGCGGGCGCCCAGGTCTAGATCAGCGTGGTGCGGTAGTACTTGCGGATATGGGCGGAGACCCGGTAGCCCTGGCTGTCGGGCGCGGGATCGGCCGCATCGGCGGTGGTGGGCGGCGCGAGGGCATCGGCCAGCGCCGATTGCCCGCGCGTGGCCACAGCGGCGGCACCGGCAGCGGCAACCACGCCAGCCCCGGCCAGGAAGGTCCGGCGTGCGACCCGGGATTGCTTGTCTTTCATGGGGGCTCCTGTCGGCTTTGCGTGACCGATGGATGATCTATTTATGCCTTGTCTTGCATATTCTAGATTGAAGCGAAATGAAAGACCACACTGTCAATCGGAAAATCCTCAAACTGCGGATAAACCCGGTGCTTGCGTTGGCCTTTCACACGGCTTTCACACAATCGCCCTGCCTCAATGCATCTCCAGCGCCACCGCCTCCACGCCGGTGAACGCGCGCAGCAGTTCTGCCGCACTGCGGTAGAACTGCGCCTGCGGGTGCTCGCCCAGCGCGYCGCAGAGTCGCTCCATCCACGGCTGCATATGGCGGGCAAAGAAGCGCTGCTGCTCGCCGGCGTTGCAGACCGCCACATCATCCCCCGCCACCAGGAAGCGCATGACCTCGCACAGTGTGGCGATGTGGTCCTCGGTCTCGCTGATGCCCTCGTGCCGCGCCAGCCCGTAGCGGGCCAGGTCGTCGCGCAGCGCCACCAGCGGGCGTTCGTTCAGGAAGCCGGCCAGGTAATAGGAGCCGTACAGGAAGACCTCCTGCTTGCCCACGCCGACGAACAGGCGCGCGTACTCGTCGGCGGCTTCCTCGGCGGTGGTCGTCGATGCTGCGTCGCACAATGCGTTCCAGGCCTGGCCCAGCACCGTGCGGGCGTCCTCGGCATTGGCGCGGTTGGCGGCGATATGGTGGAGCAGCGCGGCATCGGGCGGCTGGAAGAACAGCGTGGCCAGCAGGCCGTAGAGGTCCGCGCGGGCCATGTCCTCGGCGTCGGGCTCGCCGGGGGCCGGCGCGGGCGGGATCAGCTGAATCGGCTGGAAATCAGTCATGTCTTGATAGGTCTGGTCGGCCGCACCCTGCGGGGCGACTGGCGTTACTGGAGCGTGGCCCCGCGCGTCGCGCCGGTGTCTTTTTCGATCATGTCCACCACGCGGCAATCGGCACACATCTTCAGCCGGTCCGCGTTGGCGCCCGCGAAGGCCGGGTGGCCGGCCAGTCGCACCAGCATCGACTGCACCATCTGGGCGGTGCCGAACGGCTTGGCGCAGCGGATGCAATGGAACGGCTGSGTCTCGTTCAGCGTCACCGTGCGSCGGGCGCCCTCGCCCGTCAGCAGGCGCGGCACCAGCGCGATGGCGTCCTCCGGGCAGGTGGTCTCGCACAGCCCGCACTGCACGCAGTTGCGTTCGATAAAGGCCAGCACCGGGCGCTCGGCGTTGTCGCGCAGCGCGTTGGACGGACACGCGCCCACGCAGGCCATGCACAGCGTGCAGCGGCCCGTGTCCACGGTAATGGCGCCCAGCGGCGCGCCGGCGGGCAGCGGCACCACTTCGGCCGGCACCGGGGCATGGCGGGCGAGATGGTCGATGGCGAAGTCGAGCGTCTCGCGCTTGGCCAGCGCCGCGCGGAAGCTGGCCGGCGGCGGCGCGGTCACGCGCGACGGGGGACTGGCGAGCGCGGCGAGGCCGGCATCCAGCCCGCCCACGTCGCCCGCTTCCACGAGCGTCAGCCGCAACCCGCGATAGCCCAGCCCTTCGACAATGGCGCGCGCCACATYCATCTGTTCGACCAGCGCGGCGCGGTACTGCGGGGCCTCGTCGCCGGTCAGCAACACGGCCACGCCGCCCGCGCCCCAGCTCAGCGCCGCCAGCCAGAGTTCGATGCCGGTGGCAGCCGGGTGGAACAGCGGCACGGGAATCACGTTGGGCGGCACGCCGCGCGCCTGCCCGGCCCGGGCCGCGCGGCCCAGCGCCAGGATGGCCGGATTTCCATACTCCTCGCCATGCAGTAGCAGCACGGCATCACGGCCGCCGGCGGCGTTGTAAGTCGAGACCAGCGTGCGCAGCCGCTCGCCAAGCGCCTCGGGGCCGGGATAGGCGTAGCTGATGGCGCCAGTCGGGCAGACCGTGGTGCAGGCGCCGCAGCCCATGCAGAGATTGGGCGTGACCTCGATGGAACCCTTGCCATCGCGCCACCGCGAGCCAATCGCCTGCGTCGAGCAAATGTCGATACATGCGGTGCAGCCGGTGGTCTGGTTACGGCCGTGGGCGCACAGGCTTTCCTTGTAGCGGAAGAACTTGGGCTTCTCGAACTCACCCACCAGTTGTTGCAGTTGCAGCGCGTGGGCATGCTGGCGCGCCACGTCGGCGCCCGCGTGCAGGTAGCCCTGCGGGGGCTGGTGCATGGCGAAGGCCGGGGCGTCGTTGAGGTCGAACACTAGGTCGAAGCGCGCCTCGGTAGTGGCGGCAGGCCGGTCGAAGTCGATCGCCGCCGCCGCGCCGCAGGCCTTCACGCAGTCGCGATGGTCGCGGCAGCGGTCCAGGTCGATCTGGTAGCTGAAGTCGATCGCCCCTTCCGGGCAGGCATCGACGCAGGCGTTGCAGCGCGTGCAGAGGTCGAGGTCGATCGGGTTGCTCTGGCCGGCGCCGGTCCGCCAGCTGGCCGTGAAGTTGCCGAGCCAGCCGGTCAGGCCGGCCAGCGTGCCGCTGTGGACGGGCCACGCGCGGCTGGCGGGCGGCGTCACATCGCTGATCGATGCGCCGGTCAGCAGCACGGTGACTTCGAGGCCGGCCTCGGTGAGCCGGCCCGCCCAGGGCAGCGCCCGCGCGGCCGGGCCCAGTACCAGGACGGCGCCGTGCGAGCGGTAGTCCACCACCGCCACCGGGTCGGGCTCGGGGAGCGCGGCGGCAGCCAGCAGGGCGGCGATCTTGGCGTTGGCGGTGGCCGGGTCACGGCGCGCGCCCTGCGACCACCCGCCGGTCTCGCGGATATTGACRAAGCGCACCGGCGCGGTGACMACACCGCCCTCGCGCGCAGCGCCAGCCACCTCGGTGAACAACGGGCTTTCCTGGGTGCAGGCTACGATGACGTCTTCCGCGCCATCGAGCGCCCGGCGGAAATCGCCGATTTCACGCCGGCACAGCAGGCGGTGGACCTTCAGGGAACCAGAGGCATCGGACAGTGCCGCCCCGTCAAGCGGCATGGTGTCGTTGCAATTGCAGATCAGCGTCGGCATGGGGCAAGACTGCTTGCCGGCCCGGCGCCTCTTCGTGGTGGAGGATCGTCCGGTCGGCGGATTTGTAGGGGTGGCCCATTCTAGGCCCACACGCGGCGCAGGGCTACGCGCGTTTATCCGCAGGGAGGGGCGGGATGGCGATGTCGGCGGGGGTGTCGGCGGGGGTGTCGGCGGGGAGGTCRGGCGCGGATTGGGCTTGCGCGACCTCGGTTTCCGKGGATTYCTCGGCTTCCAGCGCCTTGGAATCGGCCGCCATCTCGCCCTCCCCCTCCGTTTCCTTTTTCTCTTTCGCTTCCCCTTCCTTTTCCTCTTCCTCGATCGGGTCGAACAACCCGAGCGTCTSCGACTGGGTCATGCGGCGCAGCACATCGAGCGGAATCGGGTCCGGCTTGCCGTAGTCGTCGATATAGGTGTCCAGCCCGTCCATCACATTGAAGTGCGGATCGGCAAACAGGGTCTTCAGCGCGGCGCGCTTGACCGTCTCGTCCACGCCACGCGCCACGAAGCGGGCGATGTTGTCGCCCGGCTGCAGCAGCGCCACGTCGGCCAGGGTGGGCAGCGGCGCGGCTTCCTGGGTGTCGGCAGGTGGCGCAGCGGGGGATTCCGCTAACGCCGCCGGGGTGGCTTCAGGCACCAGCGCCGGCTCGGCGGGCACCGGCTGGCCCTCGCGCACGGCGGTCTTGCGGCGCGACCAGCGCGAGAGGAAGGAGGAATCGGCGTCGCTCATGGCAGGGTCCGGGGCCGGTCAGTACCGCGCGCGGTCTTCCGGCGCCTTGAAGGACTCCGGACGGCGCCGTTTCTTGGGCTCGGGGCGATAGTTTTCCTGCGTGAACGCTTCGAGCCACTCGCGCTGCGCGGGTTCCAGCGGCACGTTCTCCACGCTTTCGCCGGCATCGAGCCAGCGCCCGGCCTCGTTGTAGGAGAGCGTCACCGTCACCGGCACCGCGCGGGTCTCGCCATCGGCATCGGGCTCCTCGGCCATGCGCCACAGCACGAACCAGCACGGCGTGGTCGAGGTCAGGTTCAGGTAGTAGCCCTCGCCCTCGTCGCGATACAGCGTCACGGGATGGCCCGGATAGAGCCAGCGCGCGCCGTGGCTGTCGGCATCGAGCCGCAGCGGCGCGGCGCCGTACTCGCCCAGGTCCGGCAGCACCGCGTCCAGCTCCCACTTCCAGGGCTGCCAACGGTTGGCCAGTGGCACCTTGCGCATCACCACGGCCATGGTGACCCCAGGCCGGCCAGCCGGCGGGGTCTCGGGCGAGACAGGCGATGCGGGAAGGGTTTCGTCCATGGCGGCGGCCGGCCTCAGGTGTTCTGCACCACGATGCTCGGGAACTTGTTCGTCATGTCACGYGCCTTATCAGCCACTTTGATGGCGACCTTGCGCGCCACTTCGCGGTAGATCCCGGCAATCGGACTATCCGGCTCGGCCACCACGGTGGGGCGGCCGGAATCGGCCTGTTCGCGGATCGACAGGTTCAGCGGCAGGCTGCCGAGCAGGTCCACGCCATACTCGCTGCTCATCTTGTCGCCGCCGCCTTCGCCGAAGATATGCTCGACGTGGCCGCAGTTCGGGCAGCAGTAGACCGCCATGTTCTCGACGATGCCGAGGATCGGAATGCCGACCTTCTCGAACATCTTGAGCCCCTTGCGGGCGTCCAGCAGCGCGATGTCCTGCGGCGTGGTCACGATCACGGCGCCGGTCACCGGCACCTTCTGCGACAGSGTCARCTGGATATCGCCGGTGCCCGGCGGCATGTCGACGATCAGGTAGTCCAGGTCGTGCCAGTTGGTCTGGCGCAGCAGTTGTTCCAGGGCGGACGTGACCATCGGGCCGCGCCACACCATCGGATTGTCCTGCTCGATCAGGAAGCCGATCGAGTTGGCCTGCAGGCCGTGGCCCTCCAGCGGCTCCATGGTCTGGCCGTCGGCCGACTCGGGGCGGCCGTCGATGCCCAGCATCATCGGCAGGCTCGGGCCGTAGATATCGGCATCGAGCATGCCCACGCGGGCGCCCTCGGCGGCCAGCGCCAGTGCCAGGTTCACGGCCGTSGTGGACTTGCCCACCCCGCCCTTGCCCGAGGCCACCGCAATCACGTTCTTCACGCCCGGCAGCAGCTTCACGCCGCGCTGCACCGCGTGGGCCACGATCTTCATGGTCACGGTCACGCTGACGTTGGTCACGCCGGGCAGGGTGCGCAGCGCGCCAATCACGAGCTTGCGGATCGGTTCGATCTGGCTCTTGCCCGGATAGCCCAGTTCCACTTCCACCGAGACATCGCCGCCGTCCACCCGCACGTTGCGGGCGGAGCGCGTGGACACCAGGTCGCGGGCCGTGTTGGGATCGATCACGGTGCGCAGGGCATCGGTTACCTGTTCAATGGTGAGGCTCAAGGCAGACTCCGCTTCTTTATATAGGTCGGTGGGGATTAGGCGCGTAATGTATCAAAGTATGAAGGAGCAGCCAGGGGCGCGATAGCGCCGGGCGAGATCCCCTCCATCGAGTGTGGAATTACAGACATTTACATCTCTGACACCTTTGCCCTTGTGCGGGTGCTGCCATGTCCCTATTGTAGTGCGCCAGTGCCCGGCCACCCGCCTGGGGCAACGCCGGCAAGGCGCCCGGCCCCCATCGTCCTGCTTGTTTTCAAACGCATGATGAAACTTGTGGGCGCTCGATGCGTCAATCCGGCGGATGCAGTTACCATGCGGTATGCCGTTGGCCGAACATTTGTGAAATATCCCAGCATGTCATCAGAAGGAGAAAGCATGAGATTCAAGCTCGTCACCGTCTCGCTCGCCGTTGCCGCAGCCCTGGCCGGTTGCGCCACGGAGCAGCAGACCCATACCGCGGTCGGCACTGGCGTGGGCGCGGCCGTGGGTGCCGGCCTGGGCAACCTGATCGGCGGCAACACCACTGGCACGCTCGTGGGCGCGGCGGTGGGCGGTGCCGTGGGCGGGGCCACCGGCTACAACTGGAATGCCATCCGCGGCAAGCTGAGCAAGGACACGGCGGGCACGGGCACCCAGATCACCGAGCAGCCGGACGGCTCGCTCAAGGTGAATATCCCGAGCCAGGTGACGTTCGATACGGACAGCGCGAGCATCAAGCCGTCGTTCCGCTCGGTGCTCGACCAGGTGTCGCAGACCCTGGGCCAGCACCAGGACGTGGTCGCCAACGTGGTGGGCCATACGGACAGCACCGGCAACCCGAACTACAACATGCAGCTCTCGCAGCGCCGCGCCCAGAGCGTGGCGTCGTACCTGGGTGACCGCGGCGTCGCCCGGAACCGCCTGAGCGCCGAGGGCCGGGGCCAGACGCAGCCCGTGGCGGACAACGCCACCGAGGCTGGCCGGGCCCAAAATCGACGAGTCGAAATTTTCTTGAAACCAATTCAGGGGTGAGCGGGTCATACCGTTCAGATACCGCTTGCCACCGTTGCTGGCTCGCGATGGGTGGCTGACCTCCCGGGCGGTATCTGATTTCTCCTCCTTTTCCGTTGTGGAAAGCTGCGCCGGTACCAACCGGCGCTTTTTTTTTGGTCGAACGGTTTGCAATGCCGATTCCGGACGCGCCGGCGCCCCGCTTGCTAAAATAGCCGCTTTCCGTCCTCGCGCCCGCCCTCCGGCGGCCCGCCGGACCTCATCATCATTCCCCGGCCTCCTTCATGACCGCACGTCGCATCCTCGTCACATCCGCCCTGCCGTACGCCAACGGCCAGATCCACATCGGCCATCTGGTGGAATACATCCAGACCGACATCTGGGTCCGGTTCCAGCGCATGATGGGCAACGAGGTCTATTACGTGGGCGCCGACGACACCCATGGCACGCCGGTCATGCTGCGCGCCGAGAAGGAAGGCATCAGCCCGAAACAGCTGATCGACCGCGTCTGGASCGAGCACAAGCGCGATTTCGACAGCTTCCTGGTCTCTTTCGACAACTACTACAGCACCGACGCCGAGGAAAACCGCCAGCTCTGCGAGAAGATCTACCTGGCCCTGAAGGCCGAGGACCTGATCGCCGAGCGCGAGGTGGAGCAGTTCTACGACCCCGTCAAGAACATGTTCCTGCCGGACCGCTTCATCAAGGGCGAGTGCCCGAAGTGCGGCGCCAAGGACCAATATGGCGATTCATGTGARGTATGCGGCACAACTTACGTGCCGACCGACCTGAAGAACCCGTATTCGGTGGTCTCCGGTGCCACGCCGGTGCGCAAGACGTCGACGCACTTCTTCTTCAAGCTGTCCGATCCGCGCTGCGAGAGCTTCCTGCGCGAGTGGGTGGCCGACCTGGCTCAGCCGGAAGCCGCCAACAAGATGCAGGAATGGCTGGGCGGCGAAGGCGAGGCCTCCACGCTGAGCGACTGGGACATCTCGCGTGACGCCCCGTACTTCGGCTTCGAGATCCCGGGTGCCCCGGGCAAGTACTTCTACGTCTGGCTGGACGCCCCGATCGGCTACTACGCCAGCTTCAAGAACCTGGCGGAAAAGAAGGGCATCGACTTCGACGCCTGGGTCGGCCCGCACTCCACCGCCGAGCAGTACCACTTCATCGGCAAGGACATCCTGTACTTCCACACGCTGTTCTGGCCGGCCATGCTGCGTTTCTCGGGCTACCGCACGCCGACCAACGTCTTCGCGCACGGCTTCCTGACGGTGGATGGCGCCAAGATGAGCAAGTCGCGCGGCACCTTCATCACCGCGCAGAGCTATATCGACACCGGCATGAACCCGGAATGGCTGCGCTACTACTTCGCGGCGAAGCTCAACGCGAGCATGGAAGACCTGGACCTGAACCTGGACGACTTCGTCGCCCGCGTGAACAGCGACCTGATCGGCAAGTACGTGAACATCGCCAGCCGTGCGGCGGGCTTCCTGGTCAAGCGCTTCGACGGCAAGGTCAACGAGGCCGCGCTCGGCAACCCGCTGCTGGTGCAGCTGCGCCAGGCCGCGCCGCAGCTCGCCGCCTTCTACGAGGGCCGCGAGTACAGCAAGGCACTGCGCCTGGTGATGGAGCTGACCGATGCCGTGAACGGCTTCGTGGACGCCAACAAGCCGTGGGAGCTGGCCAAGGACGAGGCGAAGCGCGATGCGCTGCACGCAGCCTGCTCGGTCTCGCTCGAAGCCTTCCGCCTGCTGACGGTCTACCTGAAGCCCGTGGTGCCGGCCATGGCCGCCGGCGTGGAGCGCTTCCTGAACATCGAGCCGCTGGACTGGCGCGCCATCGACAAGCAACTGTCGGCCGACCGTCCGGTGCAGCCGTACGCCCACCTGATGACCCGCGTCGACACCAAGCAGATCGAGGCGCTGGTGGCTGCCAACCGCGACTCGCTCCAGGCCACCGCCGCCCCGGCTGGCGCTGATGGTGCCCAAGGCGCCCCGGCCGGCATCGAGCCGATCGGCGACACCATCACGATCGATGATTTCGCGAAGATCGACCTGCGCGTGGCGAAGATCGTGGCGTGCGAGAAGGTGGAAGGCTCCAGCAAGCTGCTGCAACTGACGCTGGACGTGGGCGAAGGCAAGACCCGCAACGTGTTCTCGGGCATCCAGTCGGCCTACACGCCGGAGCAGCTGGTGGGCAAGCTGACCGTGATGGTGGCCAACCTGGCGCCGCGCAAGATGAAGTTCGGCATGTCCGAAGGCATGGTGCTGGCAGCCTCGGCGGCCGACGAGAAGGCCAATCCGGGCCTGTACATCCTGGAACCGCACAGCGGCGCGGTACCGGGCATGCGGATCGGCTAAGTTCGCCTACCGTGTGTTCGCTCCCCTCTTCCCAATGGAGAGGGGAGAAAAGACTTCATCCCCCCTGCCGCGACGGGTCGTCGCTGCGTGACGTGGTGGTCACCACGCCCTGGCTGTTGAAGTGGACGTTGAAGAACGCCCGGTCCGCGGGCGACTCCTGCCAGCGATAGCCCCACACCTCCTCCTGCTTCAGCGCGAACGCCTCCACCTTGGTCGGCTTGCCGAGCATGCGCCGGATGCCGTCCTGGCTCATGCCGGGGCGCACGCGCTGGAAGTTCTCGGCCGTCAGCACCTGTTCGATGGTGCGCACGGTGCCGTCCGGCGCGGTGGTCACCATCCACGTGGTCACGCCCTCGGGCCCGCGCGGGTACTCCAGCCGCTTGCCGCCATCGGCCTCCTCCCACACGATCTCGGGCTTGCCGGCCTGGCGGCGCACGTCATCCTCGGTCGATTTGCCGATCTCGATGCCCTTGAATAGCTGGCTGTCCGGCTTCACGCTGTTCCACGTGYCGCGGGCCACGTTGCCGGCCTTTTTCATCGCTTCGTCCACTTTCTGCTGGTCGCAGCCGACCAGCGCAAGCAAGGAGGCAATCAGTCCCATGGTGGCAAGGCGTCTGCGCGACGCGTAAGTGAAGGTCATGGTGGTTATCGCTTGATGGCTTCCACAGGGTCGCCGGCCGGCTCGCTGGCCGACGCGGTGCCAGCGTCGGCAGCCGTGGACCGGCGCGGTGGKTCGGCGGCAAACAGGCTACTCCAGTTATTGAAGCGGCGGTTGAAAAGCACCGACAGCCCGTTGATCGACCCGCCCTTGGCAATCAGCGACCAGCGGCGCGAGAACGCCCAGGTCAGCTTCACCACGTTCGACGCCGACGTCAGGCTCTGCTCGTAGCCCACGGAGATCTGCTCGGTCACGGCCTTGCCGACGCTGACCACCTGCTGGTCGTTCAGGCCCGCCGTGGACGGCCCGATCGAGAATTCGTCGATGCCGAGGTGCGAGACGATGCCCTTCCCCGCCCGGCCGCCGATCATGCCCAGCGCCGCGCCACCGAGCGCGCCGCCGCTCAACTGCCGCTGCTGGCCCGCCCCGGCGCTCTCCGCSCCGTAGCCGAACATCAGCCAAGACAGCTTGTCTTCCTCCGGCACATTCGGCTCCGACACCAGCCGCACGCGCGGAATCCGCACCGTGCCGGTAACCTCCACGCCCGCCTCCACCTCCTGGTTGCGGCGCATGGCGCGGATGTTGATGTTCGGATTGTCGATCGGCCCGTTGAAGTTGATGATGCCGCGCTCGATGTTGAGCTTGCGGCCGAACGCCTCGTACGTGCCATCCACCACGCGCACCGTTCCCGTGGCGCGCATCGGCGCCAGCGGCTCGCTCTTCACGCCGAGCTGGCCCGCGAGCTTGATGTCCGCGCCGGCGCCCCGGAAGCGGAAGTCGTCGCCCAGATCCACGGTGATGTCGATCAGCGGGCTGAAGCGGCTTGCCGGCTGGGACTCGGGCACCACCGGCGTGGCGGCGGTCTTGAGTTCGCGCTGGTCGCTGCGGCGCACCACCACCACGTCGTCGCCGAGCACCGGCGCGCCGGACTTGGGCAGGTCGAACAGGCCACGATCGACGCGGAACTTGCCGCGTATCGCAATCTGTTTGTTCTCGTTGGCGATGCCGGCCTCGCCCGAGACGATCAGCGTGCGCTCGGGGCTGGCAAATAGCTGGAGCTTGTCGGCCACGATCTTGGCGGTGAGGTTCGGGTCGGTCTCGCCCAGCTTGACGTTGCCGGTAGCCACCAGCGTGCCGTCTCCGCCCCGGAATCGCACTTCCTTCATTTCCACCGTGTTCTGGTCGAGCACGATATGGACCACGCCGTCGGTCAGGCGGATACCCTGGTCATACAGCGTCACGGCGATCTCGCTGCCGTCCAGGGTGCCGGTCAGCAGCGGATTGCCGACCGTGCCGCCGAGCCGCATCGCGGCGGCCAGCTTGCCCTCGAACGCGTACTGCGGGCCGGTCAGGGATTCCAGCGACTTCAACCGGGGGATGTCCGCCGACACTGTGCCGGCCAGCGTCGAAGCCGGCCCCACGGTCAGCAGCCCCTGCTCCTGCACCAGCCCTGCCGACGCATCGACGTCGATCTTGCCGATCCGTGCCGCCGTGGTGCCGCCGCGCAACGTGACCCGGTTGCCAACGAACTCGGCGCGCAGCGCGGTCTCGCCCAGCCCCAGCGTGGTCCAGCCCCGCCCGGCGCTGATCGAGGCGTCGCCACTGCGCCGGCGGATCTCGGCAAACCCGGTCGCCGTCTCGGCCAGGTTCAGGTTCCAGCGGCCGTCCAGCACGAGGTCCGAGCGCAGCGGCGGCGGCTCCCCGGTCAGCGTTTGCATCAGTTTCAAGATATTGGCCACCTCGACCCCATCGAGATTGCCCTGCGTGCGGATGCGGCCATGGTCGAACTCGAATCCGTCGATGTTGGCCGTGGCGCGCTCGAACAACAGCCGCGCCTGCCCGAGCCGGATGTGCTGGTCCGCCACCAGCAGCTGCGTCGGCGCCGCCAGCCGCACGATGGTCGTGCCGCGCAAGTCGAGCGTGCGGATGGTGCCGTTCCAGCCCTTGTCACCTTGCCACGCGCCCTGGCCAGCCAGCGTCAGCTGCATCGGCTGGCGGTTCACCGTGCCGGCCGCCTTGGCGTCGAAGGTGTGGTTGCCCTGCGTGCCGCTCAGGTTGGCATCGAGCGTATGGACGGTGGCCTGCGGCCCCTGATAGTCGCGCGCGGCGAGTTGCACGGACACGGTGCCGTCSAGGCCGCCGCGCAGTTCGGCATGCCCGCTGGCGCTGGCCACCTTGTGCGGGCCGATCACCAGCGCCTGCGCGCTGTAGTCGCCCACCACCTCGGGACGCTTGAGCGTGCCGGTGACCTCGGCGTCCAGCTTGGCGCGCCCGGCCACGCCGAACTTGAGGCGCTCCAGTTGCGGGGCATCGACATTGACCTTGAGCCGGTCGCCGCGCGCGCCGAAGCTGCCGCGCAGGTTGACCTGATTGCCGGCCATCAGCAGGGACGCCTCGCTGGGCAGCAGCCGCCCGCCCTCAAGCCGGATCTTGCCGGTGCCGGTCATCGGCAGCCCGGCGTACTCGCTCTCGTGCAGACCGAAATCGAGCGCCACCCTGAGCACCYTGGCCAGCGAGCCCGTGGTCGAGAAATCGGCATTGATGCGGCCCGGCGCCACCTTGGCCAGCCGCGCCGGATCGAAATTGGCCAGCTTGCCCTTGAAGCTGAACGGCTGGGTGTCCTTGAGGCCGAGCTTGCCCTCKGCGGTCAGCGTGCCGGCGCCCAGCCCGGCGCGCAGCGCGGACAGCGTCACGGCGTCTTCGTCCACGCGCGCATCGGCRAACAGCTTCAGTTCGCCGCCGGCCAGGTCCAGCGCCACGCTCTGGCGGCCCGGCTCCAGCCGCAGGATCACCGGCCCGGAGAGATTGGTCGGCACCAGCGTTGTATACAGATCGGCCGCGTTGAGCCGGTGCACGTCGAGGTCGAAGCCGCCGCGTCCGTCGTGCAGCGCACCCTGCCCGACGATCTCGGCCTTGCCCGGCAGCGCGATGCGCAGGTCGCGCAGCGTCTGGGCCATCTCGCTGACCTCCACGCGCGCCCGCACGCTGTGCACCGGCAGCCGTTCCTTGTCGATGGGGCCGGGATCGAGGTTGCGCACGGTGACCTCGCCAGCCACGGCCAGCGGGTTGCGCGTGCGCGGCGCCGGCTGTGGCACCGGCGCGGAGGCCGATGCCGCCGAAGCCGCCGCCACCGCACTCGCCGTGGACTGCCCCGGCGCCGGCTGGGCGATCTGCGGCGGCGGTGCCACCGCTTCCACGGGGCGCAGCTCGGCATGCACGGTCAGGTTGGCCTGCGGCGCCGTGGGGCTGAACAGGCGCGGGTTGATCCGGTCCCCATCGATCAGCAGGTGGGTGAACGGCACCTTGCCGAACGGCGTCACGTCGATGCCGGCCCGCGCGCGGATGCGGTCGCCGGTGGCTTCCGCCTCGGCGCGCAGGGCGTCCAGCGCGCCGTTGGCCGTGGCCGATACGGCGAACGATTCGTCCTGCCAATGGCCCTCCAGCAGCGCCTCGGCGGAGAGCGCGAACGGCGCCTGCCCGGCAATCTGGGCGTTGGCCTGCAGCTTGCCGTACGGCGTGACGAGCTTGTCCACCACCACGCGGTGACGCATGCCATCGGAATGGAGCGCGCCGGCAAGATCGGAAAACACCTGCGGCGTGGCCGTTGCGGGCGGGCCCTGCAGCAGCGACAGTTCGGCAATCGTCAGCGTGTCGACGTCGATGGCCAGCGGCAACTCCAGCGACTTGGGCATCTGCGCCGGCCCGGTGTCCGGCGTGGGCGCGGACGGCGGCAGGCGCACGTCGATCTTGCCCAGGCGCAGCCATTCCACATGCAGGCGCGCCGGCGACCACGTCGCACTCCAGCGGCTATCGATCTTGTCGATGCTGACGCGCGTGTCGCCGCTGGCGTAGACCACATCGCGCAGCCGCAGGCCGCTGACGACCGTGCCGCCCTCGAACGYGCCGGCCAGCATGCCGGCGGAGAAGCGCGTGGCCAGCGTCCAGAGCTGGCGCGTGCCGGCCTCGGTGCGCAGCGCCACCACGGCGGTGGCGATGGCGGCGATCAGCAGCGCCAGCAGTACGGCCAGCGTCCAGCCGAGCACTCGCCAGACGCGGCGGCGTATTGGACGGGGGGGGCGCGGCGCGCGCGGTTCATCTTCATTGCGGCGGGGCACGGGTGGCATGTCCATATGCATCAGAACGCCACCCCAAGCGAGATATGCGGCCGGAACTGGTTCTGCTGGATGCCATAGGCGATGTCCAGCTGCACCGGGCCCACCGGACTGCGCCAGCGCGCGCCCACGCCCACGCCGTGATAGAGCTTCACGCCGTGCAGGTCGTTGGTGGCCGTGCCCATGTCCCAGAACGCCGCCACGCCCCATTCGGGCTTGAACCAGTACTGGTATTCCAGGCTRCCGGTGCCCAGGAAGCGCGCCGGCAGCACGCTGGCGCCGTTCGGCGTGCCGATCGACTGGTAGCTGTAGCCGCGGATGGAATCGGTACCGCCCGCGCGGAAGCGCAGCGAGGCCGGAATCAGCGCCGGATCGGCCGARGTCATATTGGCACCCAGTTCCAGCCGGGCRATGAACAGGTCGCGGTTGCCCACTGGCACGTACTGGCGAATCCGGCCATACATGCGCAGGAAGGTGGCATCGCTCAGGATATTCTTGGCCGCCACCCCGATCTGCGTGCTGATGACGTTGCCCCGGCGCGGGAACACGGGGTTGTCCACGTCGCGGCGGGTCCAGGCGAAGGCCGGCACGAGCGCCTTCGAGATCTGCTCCGGCTGGCCGAACGGCACGAGGTTGTCGTAGTAGAAATCGAGCGACACGGTGGTGTCGTACTTCTCGCGCGAGCGCGAGCGCTTGAGGCCGGCGCGCCAGCTGGTCAGGTCGGTACTCTCGATGTCGATCGTGCGCTCGTAGCTGCTGTAGATGCTGTTGCGGTAGGTATGCGAGTCCGGCGGCATGGCCGCCTCGATAAAGCCGTACTGGCGCTTCTGCTCGATGCGCGCCTGGGTGTCGAGCACCCACGCGCGGTTGAACAGGTTGTAGTACGAGTAGCGGCCTTCCACCTGCGCGCCGGTATCGGTGGTGAAGCCGACACCGGAACTGACGCGGTGCGTCGGATATTCCCGCACGCGCACCTTCACGGGCGCCACCACGGTCTCGTCCTTCGCGGCGGCCTCGGCCGATTCGGCCGGCGTCGGCTCGGCCAGATCCACCTGCACATTGGAGAAGTACGGCTGGTTCTGGATCGCCCGCTGCAACTCCAGCAGCCGCTCTACGCGGTATGGCTCGCCCTCGCGGAGCGGGTTCACGTTGCGGACGATCTGTTCGGGATAGCGGCGCGTGCCCTCCACCTCGAGCGGCCCGAGCACGTAGGCCGGCCCGCTCTCGAAGCGCGCCGACAAATCGGCGGCATGCTCGTCCGGCTCCACCCGCGCGCGCGACGCCGTCTGCTTCGCGCCATAGTAGGTATGGCTTTGCAGGGCGACCAGCGCGTCTTCCTTGGCCTTGTCCCAGTCTGCCTGGCGGAACGGGTCGCCCACGGGCAGGCCCCACTTGGCGCGCATCTCGTTCACCTGCTGCGGGTTCTGCGTGGCGGCCGGGCCGGTCACCTCCAGGTCCACGCGCCGGATCAGCGTGCGCGCACCGGCGTCCACGCTGATATGGACCACGCGGCTGTCGCCCTCGCCGGTCACGGTGGCCTTGGTTTCGGGATCGAACCAGCCCTCGGTGGAGGCGAACTGGCGCACCTGCTCGCCCACGGTTTCCACCATGTAGGCGAACTGGTCTTCGGAAATGTCGGTGCGGGTGGTGTAGCGCGCGAGGTCGAGGTGTTCCTCRAGGATGTCCTTGAGGACCTTGGGGGCCTCGATCTCCACCTTGTAGGCGGCGCGGGCGGCCAGCGCCTCGAACGCCAGCAGCTGGATCAGCAGCCCGGCCAGCCCGAGCATCAGGGCCAGCCCTGCCCGGCGCAGGCGCGCGCGGCAACCGTCCCCGGCTTGGGGGGGCTGTGGGGGGCATTGCAACGCCCGGCTTGCGGCGCTCCTTGTGGCCACGTGACCCAAGTCGATCCTCATCCGTCCGTGTCGATCCGGCAAAGTCGCTATTTGACCACACCCGGCCCCGCGTCCGACGCCGGAATCGCGTCAAATTACACCGGAAACCGGCGCCCGGGGCCGCTTCCCGGTTCGCGCCCCGGACATCGTCCGCCGATTCCTCCTTGCCCGGTCGCCGATACGGTAAAATCGTGCCCCACTATTCCCCCACTCCGCCACCGGGCGGCGAGTTTCATCATGGCCATGTACGAATCGGAAATCACCCAGTTCATCAAGACGCTCAAGCAGGAACGTCCTGCCCTTGAAGCCGAGCAGCGCGAAGGCCGCGCCCTGCTGTGGGACAAGACCCCGATCGACCTCGAGGAACGCGCCCGCGCCAACGACTCGCGCGTGGCCCAGAAGCCGTAYGTGTACTCGTCGGGCAACTAAGCCCGATTGARCCCGATCCCGGCCCGCCCGATCCCGAACCCGACCTGACCCGGATGCATCCGAGCGAGAAAGACGCGCAGGAAAAGCTGACGCTGCCCGTGGAGCTGCCAACCGTGGCGCCCGCCGGCGGTGCGGCCTCGACCAGCCCCGGCGACATGGTCGACGGCATGGCCTTCGCGCGCCTGTACGGCGAGCCGCTGTTCAAGCTGCCGCAGGACCTCTACATCCCGCCCGACGCGCTCGAGATCTTCCTGGAAGCATTCGAAGGGCCGCTGGACCTCTTGCTGTACCTGATCCGCAGGCAGAACTTCAACGTGCTGGACATCCCGATGTCCCAGGTGACGCGTCAGTATCTTCTGTACATCGAGCAGATCCGCAAGACCAACCTCGAGCTGGCTGCCGAATACCTGCTGATGGCCGCGATGCTGATCGAGATCAAGTCGCGCATGCTGCTGCCGGTGAAGAAGGCCGACAGCGACGACGAAGCCGAGGATCCCCGCGCCGAACTGGTCCGCCGCCTGCTCGAATACGAGCAGATGAAGCTGGCCGCGCAGCGGCTGGACACCGTGCCGCAACTCGGCCGCGACTTCCTGCGCTCGCAGGTCTATATCGAGCAGAGCCTGTCGCCGCGTTTCCCGGACGTGGAAACGATTGACCTGCAGTCCGCCTGGGCTGACGTGCTCCGGCGCGCCAAGCTCAACCAGCATCACAAGATCTCGCGCGAGGAACTCTCCGTGCGCGAGCACATGAGCCAGATCCTGCGGCGTTTGCAGCACTCCAGGTTCATGGAGTTCACCGAACTGTTCGACGACGCCATCCGCTCCGGCAAGGGCGTGCCGGTGGTGGTGGTGAACTTCATCGCCATGCTGGAACTGTCGCGCGAGGCCCTCGTCGAGATCACGCAGGCCGAGCCGTTCGCACCAATTTATGTGCGATTGACGTACACGCCGACCTGATTCCCACGGGTCAAGCCGCCGAGGCGGCATTTCGAATGGCGCGGATGCTCTACAATCCGCCGACAACCGGCCATCCCCCGTTTCAGCGATTTCAAGAGCCGGTGCACCCCGGGCACGCACCCGGGCGCTCTCCTACCACGACAGCACACCACGTACATGAAAGTCATTTCCTCTATCCAAGAGCTGCGGGACCA
The DNA here is from genome assembly GCF_052114485.1 of Cupriavidus sp. KB_39. NCBI lineage: Bacteria > Pseudomonadati > Pseudomonadota > Betaproteobacteria > Burkholderiales > Burkholderiaceae > Cupriavidus > Cupriavidus sp. KB_39. The sequence continues at coordinate 44,149 of NZ_JBFREV010000043.1, read as the reverse complement.
GTTGCGCGGGCAGAATCGCGCGGCGTTTGTCCCCACCATGGGCAACCTGCATGAAGGCCACCTGTCGCTGATGCGCCTGGCCCGCCAGCATGGCGACCCGGTGGTGGCATCGATCTTCGTCAACCGGCTGCAGTTCGGCCCGAACGAGGACTTCGACAAGTACCCGCGCACGCTGCAGGACGACATCGAAAAGCTGCAGAGGGAAGGCGTCTACGTGCTGTTCGCGCCCACCGAGCGCGACATGTACCCGGAGCCGCAGGAATACCGCGTGGAGCCGCCGCACGACCTGGGCGACATCCTCGAAGGCGAGTTCCGCCCCGGCTTCTTCAAGGGCGTGTGCACGGTGGTGATGAAGCTGTTCTCGTGCGCCCAACCGCGCGTAGCCGTGTTCGGCAAGAAGGATTACCAGCAGCTGATGATCGTGCGCCGCATGGTCAAGCAGTTCGCGCTGCCGATTGGAAGCCCGACTACGTGTCCATCCGCAAACGCGAAAACCTGCAAGCCCCCACCCGCGAGGAATTCGCCGCCGGCGAACCGCTGGTCGTGCTGACCGCCGCCAAACTGGGCGCGACGCGGTTGATCGATAACCTCGAGATTTGAGGTTTCAGCTTCTTGCTGCAAGAGAGCCCGCCATTGCGCGGGCTTTTTTTCGGCCCATCGGTAATGCATTTGCATTGCTCATGTAATGCAAATGCATTACCATGACGGCATTGTGTTGAGGAGTTCCACCATGCCGCTCGTGTACCACGCGCCCGAGGAGGCCGTTGTCGAGGCGGAATCGTCGCTGACCGACCGATTCCAGACCACCGTGCCCGACGTCATCCGGCGCGCGTTGAAACTTGAGCGCCGCGACAAGATCCGTTACGTGGTGCGGCCAAGTGGCGAAGTCGTCATGCAGCGAGCAACGGGCGCGRCGGTATCCCATGACCCGGCACTCGCCCCCTTCCTGGACCTGCTGGAGCGCGACATCGCCCAGCATCCGGAACGCCTGCGTGCACTGAGCGTGGAACTGCTGGCCCGGATCGACAAGCTGACGAATCGAATCGRGATCGACCTCGACGCCCCGCTGCCGGACGAAGACTGATGGCAGAGCCGCAAACCGAGACCCCGGTCGTCAACGGGTGGCGGTTGTACGCCCATCCGCTGTTCATCGATCAACTGACGTCGCTGRCCAWCACCGTCGAGGSGCTGGCAAGRAAAGATCCGGAAGGCTATCGGCAGAAGAACGCCGCGAAGCGGCTCAGGGCGATCTTCGAGTTGATGATGAACAGGATTCCGTCCGACCCGTCGAACGCCGAATACCGGCTCGGGGGGACGCTGGGCGACACGCACAAGCACTGGTGCCGCGCGCGGTTCTTCCAGCAGTACCGGCTGTTCTACCGCTTCAACGCGCAGCAGAAGGTCATCGTGTTTGGCTGGGTCAACGACGAGACCACCAAGCGCGCCTACGAAAGCAAGACCGATGCGTACCGCGTGTTCGCGAAGATGCTGGCGAACGGCAATCCGCCCGACGACTGGGACAGCCTGCTGGCCGCGGCGCAACTGGCCGAGCGAGAGCTTGCTGGCCTCGTCACGCCGCTGCGCAGTGTCTCGATGAACTAACCCCCCGCTCACCCCGCCCGCAGCATCCTCTCCCGTTCCCGCGCCAGATGGCGGCGGTGGCCGCTGCGGCGTTTCCACCAGATCAGCACGCCGGTGATGGCGAAGATCAGGGGGATCAGGCCGAAGGCGGTGATGAAGGCGCGGCCCGGGGTGCCGAAGGCTTCGCCGGAGTGCAGCGGGTACAGCCAGGTGATGAGGGTGTCGCCGGACGGCGTTTCCGCAGCCAGCGGGTCGCGGGCGCCGAGGCGCTGGCCCGTGTAAGCGTCCAGCCAGAGGCGCGTGGAGCCGCTGTCGTTACGGACTTCGCCGGGCTGGCGCACGCGCATCTCATAGGAATCGCCCGGCTTGCGGGGCAGGCCGATGCGCGTGACCAGCGCGTTCGGATACTCGCGCTGGGCGGCCGTCATGGCCTGGGCCGGGGTGATCGCGTGCACGCCAGCCGGCGGCGTGGCCGACTGCGGCTTGTCGTTGGGGCTCACCGTCATCACGCTACTGATGATCGGCGTGACCCACTTCGGCAAATTCAGGTACCAGCCCGAGAACGCGATGGTGGCCAGCACCGGCGCCACGAAGATGCCGCCCGCCCGGTGCAGCGTGTAGGTGAAGCGCGACCACGAGCCGCCGTGCGCAATGCGCACCGACTGCTTCAGCCCGCGCGCCGTCAGCTTCGGCAGCCACAGCACGATCCCCACCAGCACCAGGATCAGCAGCATCATGCCGCCCACGCCGGTGATGGTCTTGCCGGTCTCGCCGCTCAGCAGGTAGCGATGCAGGTGGAACAGCGTCGGCATCAGTTGCTGGCGCGACAGCCCCGGAATGCCCCAGAATCGCTCACCCTTCACGGTCAACGTGATCGGATCGATCATCACCTGCCGSGAGCGCCCCAGCCCGGCCTCGGGCCCCTTGAGCGGGTAATAGGCGGTGAACACGCCGTGCTCGTGCGTGGGCAGCATCAGCAGGTTCGGCTTGCCGTACTGCGGGTCGGCCATCAGCTTGGCGGTCACCGTCTCCACCGTGGCCGCACCCACCGGAATCCGCGCCGACGAGGACGCCACGAGCAGGTCCGGGTTGAGCCAGGTGTCCAGTTCCTCGCGCCACGCAATCATGGTGCCGGTCAGGCCCATCAGCACGAACAACAGGCCGAAAGTCAGGCCGATATAGAGATGGAGCTTGAGGAAGACGGTACGAAGACGGCCGGAGACCATGGTGTCAGGGGCGGATTGGGGATTGTAGAGTGCCGCATCAGTCACTAAATAAGGTGCCGATCCACCACACCGGAGGCGACCGCTCGGCATCTGTGGGGCAGCCCGCAAATGCAAATGCGAAGAATTCGCGATTCTAACAGTGGCACGTTAAGATCGGTGATCGTGCGGGGGCGTTGCCGTCGTGCGCTGCCCACACCTGCCCTGCCATGTCCGATATCGAACTCGCCCCCGCCACGGCCGCTGACGCGGACCTGCTGGCCGCGCTGCACACCGACAGCTGGCGCCGCGCCTATGGCGGCCTGATTCCCACCGAATACCTCGAAGACCACGCCCCGGCCGAGCGCCTCGCCACCTGGCGCGCRCGCATGCTGGAGGACGCCGAGGCGCCGCTGATCGTCACCATCCTGCGCGTGGACGGCAAGCCGGCCGGCTTCAGTTGCCTGATGCCGCTGGCCGAACCGGGCTACGGCATCTACCTCGACAACCTCCATGTGATGGCCGATTACCAGGGCTTCGGCCTCGGCAAGCGGCTAATGACGCACTGCGCCGCGCGCGTGGCCTACGAATGGCCCGGCAAGCCCCTGTTTCTCTATGTGCTGGATGGCAACGCCCAGGCGCGGGCGTTCTACCAGGCGCTGGGCGGCGAGGAATCGGCGAGTTTCGACGACCCGTTCCCCGGCACCGACCTGATGGTGCCGATCCGCCGGGTGACGTGGGTCGATGTGGACGCGCTGCTGCGACGGCTGACCGGGAGTTCAGGCGGCTGAAGGGGAAGGCGCGGCMGGCYGCATCGCCGAACCCCCATCGAGCCAGTGCAAAATCGGCTGCCACTGCTCCCAATCCCGCGCCACGCGTGACGGCGCCACGTCCCACAGCGTCAGCCCGTGCGCGGCCAGTTGCACGTAGTTCTGCGTATCGCGCAGGTAGCCGAGCACCGGCAAGCCAAGACCTTCGACAAATCGTTGCAATTGCTCGGCCGCGCGCGTGCGCATGTCCACGCGCATGCCGATCACGCCGACGGCTACCTCGCCGTGGCGCACGCGCTTTTCATCGGCCAGCTTGGTGAGGAAGTCCTGGGTGGCGAGGATGTCGAACATCGACGGCTGCAGCGGCACCACCACGCGGTGCGCCAGCTTCATGACATCGCCGAAGCGCCAGCCGTGCAGGCCGGCCGGGGTGTCCAGCACCACGTGGGTGGTGCCCTTGGGTGGCCGGGCGATGTGATCGCCATTGATTTCCCAGGTGCGGATGGGCGGCGCGGCGGCCGGACGCAGCCCCAGCCAGGCGCGCGAGGACTGCTGGCGATCCGTGTCGCCCAGCATCACGGCATGGCCGTGGCGGGCGAAATAGCCCGCCAGATTGGTGGCCAGCGTGGTCTTGCCCACGCCGCCCTTGGGATTCGCGATCACGACTACCGGCATGAAAAGCTCCAGGAACCGATGGCTGCGATAGTCTACCGGCTCGGCGCCCCGGACTGAATGGTCAGGACTGCCCTGAAAGCGGTCCGAGCAACGCAGCCAGGTCGAGATGGGCGGCCATGGTGTCCGCCAGCCGGTCGATCGATGCCTCCCGCAGCGCGTCGAGGTCCACCCCCTCCGCGTGCCGCAAACCGGCCCAGCGCAACAGCGCGCCGCACGCGGCGGGGTCGTCGAACAGGCCGTGGACGTAGGTCGCCAGCACCTGATCGTCGTCCGAACGGGCGCCATCGGGCCGCCCGGCCCCATCGCCCGAAATGTTGTCTTCCAGCCACAAAGCGGGCCGATCCAGCGCCGCCCCCTCGGTCACGCCGAGGTGGATCTCGTAGCCGCGTACCGGCGCCGCGTCATCGCCCGCCAGCCGGCCGCCGACCTGCCGCAACTGCTTTTCCGGGGCCAGCGTGGTGTCGAAGTCGAGCCAGCCGAGGCCATCGCTGCTGCCGGCCGGGCCTTCACGGCCGTCCGGGTCATGAATCCGCCGGCCCAGCATCTGCATGCCGCCGCAGATGCCGATCAGCTTGCCGCCATAGCGCAGATGCCGCGCCAGCGCGTGGTCCCAGCCGTTGGCGCGCAGGAAGGCCAGGTCCGCGCGCACGCTCTTGCTGCCGGGCAGGATCACAAGGTCCGCCGGCGGCACCGGCATGCCCGGGCCGATGAAACGCAGGTCCACGCCGGGATGGGCGCGCAGGGCGTCGAAATCCGTATGGTTCGAGATRCGCGGCAGCACCGGCACGATCACGCGCAGCACGTCRTCGCCWTCCCGGGCGGGCTGGGCGTCGATGATCGCGTCCTCGGCATCGAGRTGCAGCCCGTGCAGGTAAGGCAGCACGCCGAACACCGGCTTGCCGGTGCGCGCGGTRAGCCAGTCRAGCCCCGGCTCCAGCAGGCGGATATCCCCCCGGAAGCGGTTGATGATGAAACCGGTCACGCGCGCGCGCTCGGTCTCGGACAGGCAATCGAGCGTACCCACCAGATGGGCAAACACGCCGCCCCGGTCGATATCGGCCACCAGCACCACCGGGCAGTCCACCCGCTCGGCAAACCCCATGTTCGCGATGTCGCGGTCGCGCAGGTTGATTTCGGCGGGGCTGCCGGCGCCCTCCACCAGCACCACTTCGTACGCCTGTTTCAGGCGGTCGTGACTCTCCAGCACGGCGGCCATCGCCTGCGGCTTGTAGGCGTGATAGGCGCGGGCGTCCAGATCCATGCGCGCGCGGCCGTGGATGATGACCTGCGCGCCGATGTCGCTGCTCGGCTTGAGCAGCACCGGGTTCATGTCCGTATGGGGGGCGAGCCCCGCCGCCTGCGCCTGCAACGCCTGCGCGCGGCCGATCTCGCCGCCATCGACGGTCACCGCGCTGTTCAGCGCCATGTTCTGCGGCTTGAACGGCACCACCGCCRCRCCGGCGCGCGCCAGCACGCGGCACAGGCCGGCGACGATGGTGCTCTTGCCTGCATCGGAGGTGGTGCCCTGGACCATCAGGGTGCCGCGCAGGGCACGCCCGCCGGCCAGCGGCGCAGCGCTGGAAATAGTTTTCGATTGCATGGCGCGATTATCGCAGCGTCGTTGCCCGGCCGGTGCGCCACGCGCGGTGGCCCTGCAAGTTCCATGCGTGCGGGCACCGCATGCCGCCGCTACAATACGCCGGATGGAAACCAAGGCCATCGCCAAGTCACTCGGCATCACCGGACCCGCCGACCCCGCGTCGGCCGGCGCCGCCGTTGCCAGCACGCCCGAGACGGAGACCGCGCCGCAGCCGCAGGCCGGTACGGCGGTCCCGCGCATGCTCACGCTGGTGCTGGGCGGGGCGCGCTCGGGCAAGAGCCATTTCGCCGAACAGCTCGCCACGGACCACGCCACGCTGACGTGCGGCCCGGTGACCTACATCGCCACCGCGCGCCATGACGCCGAGCCGGCCGACGAGGAAATGGAGCTGCGCATCGCGCTGCACCGCGCCCGCCGCCCGGCCGACTGGGCGCTGGTGGAGGAGCCGGTACACCTAGCCGACGCCCTTTACGCGCACGCGCGCCATGACGGCTGCATCCTCGTCGATTGCGTCACGCTCTGGCTCAACAACCTGATCTTCGACGAGAACCGCGCCTACCCCGAGTACGGCGTGATTACCCCRCCGCCCGCCTTCACCGAGGAAATCGACGCGCTGCTCACCGCGCTGCCGATGCTGCCGGGCCACGTGATCCTGGTCTCCAACGAGATCGGCTTCGGCGTGGTGCCCACGGGCGCCATCACCCGTTTCTACGTGGACGAACTGGGCCGCCTGAACCAGAAGCTGGCCGCCGCCGCAGACCGCGTGCGCCTGCTCGTGGCCGGCATTCCGGTTGCGGTCAAGGGCGCCGACCCCGCGTGATCTTCCCACCATGTTGATGATGTCCTGGGCGGCCTGCGTGGCCGCCGCGCTCGCCGGCGTGCTGCTGGACCGCTGGCTGGGCGAGCCGCGCCGCTGGCATCCGCTGGTCGGCTTCGGCCGTCTGGCCGCCGCGCTGGAAGCGCGTCTTAATCGCCCCGCATGTTCCTCACTACGCCAACGCACCGCCGGACTGCTGGCCTGGGCGACGATGGTGCTCGTGCCGGCCGCACTGGCCTGGGGGCTGGTCGCGCTTGCGCAGCAGGCGCACCCGGCGCTGGCCTGGGCGCTGCACGCGGTGGCGCTCTACGCGGCGCTGGGCGCGTGCAGTCTGACGCAGCACATCGCGCCGATTGCCGCCGCGCTGGCGCGCCATGACCTGGTCGATGCCCGCCGGCTGACCGCGCGCATCGTCTCCCGCGACACCACCGATGCCGACGCCGAGGCGCTGGCCCGTGCCGCCTGCGAATCGGCGCTGGAAAACGGCAACGATGCGATCTTCGGCGCGCTGTTCTGGTTCTTTATCGGCGGCGCCCCGGCGGCGATCGTGTTCCGGCTCGCCAATACGCTCGACGCGATGTGGGGCTATCGCACGCCGCGCCTGCTGCATTTCGGCTGGGCCGCCGCGCGGATCGACGATGGCCTCAACCTGATCCCCGCCCGGCTGACCGCGCTGACCTATGCGCTGCTCGGCGCTACCGGGCAGGCGCTGCGCTGCTGGCGCACGCAGGCGCCCGCGTGGTCCAGCCCCAACGCGGGTCCGGTGATGGCGGCCGGCGCCGGCGCGGTGGGCGTGGCGCTCGGTGGCGGCGCGCGCTATCACGGCGAGTGGGAGGAGCGGCCGCCCCTCGGCGTGGGCGAGCGGCCCGGCGCGGCCCATGTCGATGCCTGCCTGCGGCTGGTGCAACGCACGCTGTGGCTCTGGCTCGGGCTGGCGATGCTGAGCGTGCCGCTGGCGATGACGATGGGGATGGCCCCATGACCGCCATCGCCCCGATCCGCCATGGCGGCAACCTGCTCGCCGCCGCGCGCCGTTATGGCCGGCCCGTGGCCGAATGGCTCGACCTGTCCACGGGCATCAATCCGGACGGCTACCCGGTGCCGCCGCTGCCCGCCGAGGTCTGGCAACGGCTGCCGCAGGATGACGACGCCCTGGCGGACATCGCCGCGCGCGCCTACGGCGGTGCGCACGCGTTGCCGGTCGCCGGCTCGCAGGCGGCCATCCGCACGCTACCGCGCCTGCTGCGGCCCGGGCGGGTGGGCATTGCCGCGCTCGGGTACAGCGAGTACGCCCCGGCGTTCGCGCTGGCCGGGCACACGGTCGTGCCGCTCGATGAAGCCGATTTCGCCCGGGTTGATCTGGCCGATGACCTCGACCATCTGGTGGTCGTGAATCCGAACAACCCCACCGCACGGSTGCTGCCGGCGCAGACGCTGCGCCACTGGCATCGGCAAGTGGCGGCCCGGCACGGCACGCTGGTCGTGGACGAAGCCTTCATGGATGCGCTGGCCGCGCCGTCGCTGGTGGCGGACGCCGCCGCGCCGGGCCTCGTCGTGCTGCGCTCGCTCGGCAAGTTCTACGGGCTGGCGGGCGTGCGCTGCGGCTTCGTGTTCGCGGCGCCGGACCTGCTCGCGGCACTTGGCGATCAGCTCGGCCACTGGACCGTCTCCGGACCGGCGCGCGCCGTCGCCCAGCATGCCCTCACCGATGCCGATTGGCAGCACGCCGCGCGCGTCAGGCTCGCCGCCGCTGGCCAGCGGCTGGCCATGCTGCTGCGCGAGCACGGGCTGGCCCCGGTGTCGCAGCCGCTGTTCAGCTGGATCCCCGATGCCCGCGCGCCGGCCCTGCACGCGGCGCTGGCGCAGCAAGGCGTGTGGACCCGGCTGTTCGATGCGGCCGGCGGCTGCCCCGCCAGCCTGCGCCTGGGCCTGCCRCCCGATGACGAACCCTGCTGGCGCCGGCTTGACCGCGCGCTGGCCGACGCCACCTCCTCTCTCGCACCCTGACATGACGAAGTCCACCGCCGCGCTGGCCCTGCTTGCCGCGCTCCTGACCTCCACCGCCCACGCGGCCGTTTCGGTCATCGACGATGCCGGCAACACCGTGACGCTGGCCCAGCCCGCGCGCCGCATCGTCTCGCTGGCGCCGCATGTAACGGAGCTGCTCTACGCCGCTGGCGGCGGCGACCGCATCGTCGGCACGGTCTCCTACAGCGACTACCCGCCGCAGGCGCGCGACCTGCCGCGCGTGGGCGACAACAAGGCGCTGGACCTCGAACGGRTTGCCGCGCTGAAGCCGGACCTGATCGTGGTCTGGCGCCACGGCAACGCGCAGAAGCAGACCGACCGCCTGCGCGCGCTCGGGCTGCCGCTGTTCTACAGCGAGCCGCGCAAGCTCGAATCGATCCCGGAAAACCTGGAGAAGCTCGGCAAGCTGATGGATACCGGCCCGGTGGCCACGCGCGCCGCCGCGGACTTCCGCCAGCAGGTGGAGACGCTGCGCAAGACCTACGCCAACCGGCCGCCGGTGACGGTCTTCTATCAGGTCTGGCAGCAGCCGCTGATGACGCTGAACGGCCAGCACATGGTCAGCGACATGCTGGCGCTGTGCGGCGGGCGCAACCTGTTCGGGAACGAGCCGCCGCTGGTGCCGACCGTGTCCGTGGAAGCGGTGGTGGCCGGCAACCCCGAGGCGATGATGACGGCGGGCATCGGCGCCACGCGGCCGGACAAGCCGCTGGCGGATTTCTCGATGTGGGAAAAATGGAAGTCGGTGACGGCGGTGGCGCGCAACAACCTGTTCATCATCGACGGTGACCTGGTCAACCGCGCCGGCCCGCGCGTGGTGCAGGGCGCGGCCGAGATCTGCAAGGATCTCGATATCGCGCGCTCGCGCCGGCCGTCCTGATCCTCGTTGATTCGATCTAGTTCGACAGCCGGTTCCACCAGCCGAGCCGTGCGCCCATGCCATCCGCACCATCCAGATGGAAGCGGCACGTGGCCCCAAAGCCCAATTCCCACCCCAGCGTGCGCGCCAGCGGCAGGCCCAGCCAGTRCGCAGCCAGCATGCGGATRGGGCCGGCGTGGGTCACCACCCASAGGCAGCCCCCGGCGTCGGCCGGCAGCGATCCGGCCCAGTCCACCACGCGCGCCATGACCTGCGCGGCGCTCTCGCCGCCGTGCGGACGCGCCGCCATCAGGTTGGCCGCCCAGTGATCGAGATCGGCGCGGTCGATGGTCGCCCACTCCCGCCCTTCCCACTGGCCGAAGTCCAGCTCCCGCAGGCGCGGTTCGATTTCCGGATGGATGCGGGTGTCGATGCCGTGGGACAAGGCCGACGCCGTGTCGCGCGCGCGGGCCGCCGGGCTCGTCAGGATGCGGTCCGGCCGCAGACCGTCCAGCGTGGCGACGATCYGCTCGGCGGGCGGYGAGACGGGCAGCGCCAGCGCGAGRTCCAGCGCGCCGTAGCAGATGCCCGGCGCCACTTCCGGCCGGGCGTGGCGGATCAGGACCACGTCCATGCGGCCGCCACGAGGTAGATCGACAGTTCGCCGCATTGCTGCGCCATGCCGAGGCAATCGCCGGTATAGCCGCCCAGCCGGCGCACGAAGTACGCGCCCAGCGCCGCGCGCACGACAACCAGCACGACGATGGCCACGCCCGCGAATGTCGGCCCGAGCAGCGCCAGCGGCGCCACGCCGCAGACCAGCGCGAACAGCAACCCGGCCCCGGCCAGCCGCTGCGCCACCGGCTTGGCCTTGCCCTCYGCGCGCACATAGTCGTGCGTGGCGAGGAAGGAGATGGCCATCGCCCGGCTCGCGCCATGGCCGGCCACCAGCACCGCCAGCAGCACGGCCAGCCCGCCCGCCTCGCCCGTGGCCAGCAGCAATTGCCACTTGAGCAGCAGCGCCATGACGATGGCGATGGCCCCGAAGGCGCCCACGCGCGAGTCGTGCATGATGGCCAGCACGTCCTCGCGCCGATAGCCGCCGCCGAAGGCATCCRCGCAATCGGCCAGACCATCCTCATGGAAYGCGCCGGTCAGCAGCAGCGTGGCGATCATGCCCAGCGCCACCGCCACGGGCGCGCTCCACAACGCCAGCGCGCCCCAGGTGACCAGCGCGCCGGCCACGCCCACCAGCAGACCCACCAGCGGAAAGTAGCGCGCCGCCGCGTTGAGGTAGTGCGGCTGGAAGCCGACCCAGCCGGCCAGCCGCTGCGGCAACGGCACGCGCGTGAAGTAGCCGAGGGCGGTCAGGAAGAAGCGCAGTTCGTCGGCCATGGTCGGGTTTTCCGGATTCCGATCAGGCCGCGCCGGGGCTCACGCCGGCACCGCTGAACGTCGCCATTTCCTTAAGGAACGCCGCCGCCGACGCCACCAGCGGCCACGCCAGCGCCGCACCGGTGCCTTCGCCCAGGCGCAGGTTCAGGGCCAGCAGCGGTTCGGCGCCGAACTCGGCCAGCAGGGCCTTGTGGCCGCGCTCATCGGAACAATGCGAGAACACGCAGTACTGGAGCACGGTCGGGTCGATCCGTGCCGCCACCAGCAGCGCGGCGGAGGCGATGAAGCCATCGACCAGAATCACCATGCGGCAGGCGGCGGCGGCCAGGTAGGCGCCGGTCATCGCCGCGATCTCGAAGCCGCCGAAGGTSGCCAGCACGTCCAGCGGCGCGGTGACCTCGGCGTGGCGGGCCAGCGCGCGCTCGAGGATCTCGCGCTTGCGGGCCACGCCGGCGTCGTCCAGCCCGGTGCCGCGCCCGGCGCAGTCGGCCAGCGGCAGGCCGGTCAGCCGGCTCATCAGGCAGGCGGCGGCGGAGGTGTTGGCGATACCCATCTCGCCGAARCCGATCACRTTGGTGCCCTGCTCCGCATGGCGCAGCACGCGCGCCATGCCGGCCTGGATGGCCGCGCCAGCCTGCGCCGGCGTCATCGCGGCTTCCTCGACGAAATTGCGCGTGCCGTCCGCCACGCGGCAGTTGACCAGACCCGGCGCGGCCGGCAGCGGCGCGCGCACGCCGGCATCCACCACTTCCAGCACCATGCCGTGCTGGCGCGTGAAGACATTGATCGCCGCGCCGCCGCCGAGGAAGTTCAGCACCATCTGGGCCGTGACTTCGGGCGGGAAAGCGCTCACGCCGGCATCGGCCACGCCATGATCGCCGGCAAACACGATGATGGTCGGGCGGGTCAGCACCGGCTGGGTCTCGCCCCGGATCAGGCCGATCTGCATCGCCAGCGACTCCAGCCGGCCCAGCGAGCCGGGCGGCTTGGTCTTGTCGTCGATGGCGGCCTGGAGCGCGGCACGCAGCGAGTCATCGAGCGGGGCGATCGGGGGAAGTTGCAGGGGGGTGTCGGTGAAGGTGGACATCGTCATTTCCGCAGTGTCTTTACATTTCTACGCCGCGCTGGGCCTTGATGCCCTGCTGGAACGCGTGCTTGACCGGGGTCATCTCGGTCACGGTGTCGGCGGCCTCGACCAGCGCCGGCGGCGCGCCGCGGCCGGTAATGACCACGTGCTGCATCGGCGGACGGGCGCGCAGGTCGGCAATGACCTGCTCCACGTCGAGGTAGTGCAGCTTCAGCGCGATATTCAGTTCATCGAACAGGACCAGCCCGATGGCCGGATCCTGCAGCATGCGCCGGGCGATTTCCCAGGCGGCCTCGGCCTTGGCCACGTCGCGCGCGCGGTCCTGGGTCTCCCAGGTGTAGCCCTCGCCCATCACGTGGAACTCGCAGGCTTCCGGAAAACGCTGGAGGAACATCTCCTCGCCGCTCGGGATGGCGCCCTTGATGAACTGCACCACGCCCGTGCGCATGCCGTGGCCCATCGCGCGCACGACCATGCCGAAACCCGAGCTGGACTTGCCCTTGCCGTTGCCGGTGGTGATCACGATCACGCCGCGCTCGGTCTGCGCGGCGGAGATCTTGGCGTCCACCACTTCCTTCTTGCGCGCCATGCGGGCCTTGTGGCGGGCGTCGCGGCCGGCATCGTCTGGGGTGTCGGGCGTTTCCGGGGTGTCCGGCGGGTTGTTGTCGATATCGCTCATTTACGAATTTCCAGTCATCCCATCGGGAATCAGCGCCGTATGGAGGCCGTCGCTGACGCTGACGATGGGGGTGCGCAGCGCGCGGGAGCACTGCGCGGGGGTGAGGACWTCCGGCGCGGRGCCGTGCAGCGCCTGACCGTCTTCGGACATCAGCAGCGCATGCGTGGCGTAGCGGCGCGCCAGGTTGAGATCGTGCAGGATCACGACGGCCGCGTGGCGGCCTGCCGTGGTCAGGCGGCGCAGCAGTTCCAGCACGAGGATCTGGTGGCGCAGGTCGAGGTGGGCCACCGGCTCGTCCAGCAGCAGCAGCGGCGCCTGCTGGGCCATGGCGGCGGCCAGCGACACGCGCTGGCGCTCGCCGCCGGAGAGCGTGAGGACGTCGCGCGTGGTCAGGGCGTCGAGGTCGAGTTCGGTCATGACGTCGCGCACCACGCGGTCATCGTCGCCCTGGCCCCAGCCCCASCCGCTCATGTGCGGATGACGTCCCACGCGCACGGCGTCCTGCACGGCCATCGAGAAGGTGTCGTGCACGGCCTGCGGCAGGTAGGCGCGCTGGCGGGCGAGCGCGGCTGGCGCGGCGCGGGTGACCGGGATGTCGTCGATGCAGACCTCGCCGCCCTCGGGCGCGCGCAGGCCGGCCAGCACGCCCATCAGCGTGGACTTGCCCACGCCATTGGGGCCGACCACGCACCAGAACTCGCCCGGCSCGATGGCCATCGACAGATGCTCCACCAGCACGCGCGACCCGGTGCGCAGGGCGACRTCGCGCAGGTGCAGGCTGGGACAAGGCGCRAGCGGCGTAGACCAGTGGTTCATCGCGGCCTCCGCAGCAGCAGATAAAGGAAGGTCGGCACGCCGAGCAGCGCGGTAATCACGCCCACCGGCAGTTGGGTCGGGGCGATCACGGTGCGGGCGATCAGATCCGCCGCCATCAGCAGCGTGSCGCCCAGCAGCACCGACGCCGGCAGCAGCAGCCGCTGGTCGTTGCCCCAGGCCAGCCGCACCATATGCGGCACGACCAGGCCGACGAAGCCGATCGACCCCGCCGTGGTGATCGCCGCCGCGATGGCGAACGAGGCGATCAGGAAGGTGGCCAGCCGTACCCGGCCCACCTGCACGCCCAGCGATTGCGCCACGGTCTCGCCGAGCAGCATCACGTTGAGCGAGCGGGCCATCGGCATGGCCAGCGCCAGCGCCACGGCCAGCGTGGCCAGCGCGGCGCCGTAGCTGGCGGTGCCGCCGAGGTCGCCCGTCAGCCAGAACAGCATGCCGCGCAGCCGCGATTCCGGCGCGATGGCCAGGATCAGCGTGATCAGCGCGCCCCAGCCGGCGGCCAGGATCACGCCGGTCAGCAGCAGGCGGGCGCCCGCCTCGTGGTGGCCGCCCTGCACGCGCGGGTGCAGCAGGTCCCGGCGCGCCAGCGAAGCCACCAGCACCATCGACAGCARCGCCCCSCCGGCGGCGCCGGCCTGCACGGTCCACAGCGGCAGCATCAGCAGCATCGCCAGYARCGCSCCGGTGGCGGCGCCGCCCGAGACGCCTAATACATAGGGCTCGGCCAGCGGGTTGCGCAGCAGCACCTGCATCAGCGCGCCAGAGAGCGCCAGCAGGCCGCCGCACGCGAASGCGGCGACGGCRCGGGGGAGTCGCAATTCCCTGACAATCGCSCCGGCCATGCCGGCATCGGTGGCGGTCAGGGCCTGCCAGAGCTGCGAGGCATCGAGCGATACGCTGCCCAGCGCGAGCGACAGGCCGAACACGGCCAGCCCCGCCAGGGCGAGGACCAGCCAGACGGCYAGCGCGCGGCGCGCCTCAGCCATGGCGGACCCCGCCCGGGCGCGGCGCCTTGCCGGGCCTCATTTCTGGCGCCATCCCAGCGTGACGAACCCCGCCCGGCCCTGCGTGGCGTACGGATAGGCGAGCTGGTAGTTCTTGTCGAACAGGTTTTCCACGCGGGCGGCGACGTACCATTGCTTGTCGATGTTGTAGCGGGCGGTGAGGTTCAAGATACCGTATCCGCCCAGCCGGCGCGAGCCGTTGTCCATCCGCGACGACGACACCAGCCACTCGCCCCCGAATCGGAAATCGCCGAAATTCCGGCCCACATCGAACGACGCATGGCGGCGCGCGCGGCGCAGCAACTGGGTGCCGTTGGTCTCATCGACCGGATTCTGGAAGGTCACGCTGGCGCCGACATCGGTGCCGAGCAGGTTGGCGCGCCAGGACGCCTCCACCCCCTGCACCTTGGCCTTGTTGACGTTCTGCGCCAGGAACAGCCCGTTGGCCTGCTGCGTGGAGACGATCAGGTCGTTGTAGCGGGTCTCGAACGCGGTCACGCGCAGCAACCCGGTGGCGGCAGTCTCCACCTGCACGCCCAGCTCGGCCGACTTCGCACGCTCGGGCTGGAGGTTCGGCTGGCCGAAGTTCGGGTAATAGAGTTCGTTGAAGGTCGGCGCGCGGAAGGCGTTGCTGACGTTGGCGATCAGCTTGACCGCCTGGGTCAGGTGGAAGCCATAGCCGGCGAAGAAGCTGCCCTGGTTGCCGAAGTCCGAATAATGGTCGTTGCGCGCGTTCAGCTGCAGCTGGTGGCGGCCGATCTTGCCTTCGTAGCCGCCGTARACCGAGAACACATTGCGGATGGGCGCGTTGTAGGCGCTGGACGACAGTTCCTGCTGGAGGTAGTCGGTCCCGAACAGCAGCGTGTGGTCAGGCGTCAGCGCGTACTCGTTCTGCCAGTTGAACTGGCGCGAGCGCGTGCTGAACAGGCTGTCGAACAGGCCGTTCTTGGTGGTTTCGGCGCGGTCCTCGCTCTGGGCRACCTTGAAATGGGTGCGCCAGTCGGGCAGCARCTTGCCGTTGACGAASGCGGACAGCGTGTACAGCTCGCTATCCATACGCAGGTCGTCGGTCGGCTTGCCGCTGGTGCTGTCGTACGACAACTGGCTGTTGGAGTAGTACGCGGCCACGCCGGCGTCCCAGTCCTGGCTGAACTTGTGCTTCACCTGGCCGGAGACGCTCTTGTTCTCGTACGGGTTGTCGGCCGGGTTCGGGCCGATGCCCTGCCGGGCGCGCGTGGGGTTGTCGCGATTCCATTTCGCGGCGTCGATCGACGAATAGCCGTCGGTCTTGAACATCGAGCCGGTRACGTTGAACGAGGTATCGCCCACCTGCCCGCCATAGCCGACGGTGCCCTGGCGCGTATTGTTGCTGCCGTACTCCACCGAAGCGTTRGCCGCCGGGGCCTGGCCGGCGCCGCTCTTGGTGAAGATCTGCACCACGCCGCCGATGGCGTCGGAGCCGTACAGCGCCGAGACGTTGCCGCGCACCACCTCGATATGGTCGATCTGGTCCGGCAGGATATTGCTGAGCTGCGCGGTGCCGCCGCTGGCACCGGCGATGCGCACGCCATCCACCAGGATCAGCACCTGGTTGGAATTGGCGCCGCGCATGAACAGCGTGGTGTTGGCGCCCATGCCGCCCGTGGTGGCGAACTCCACGCCCGCCTGGCCGCGCAGCAGCGAGCGCAGGTCCGGCGCYTGGGTGTTGACGATGTCTTCCTGAGTGACCACCGTGGTGTGCGGCAGCGCCTCGGTCACGGCCTGCGCGGTGCGCGAGGCGGTGACGACCACCGGCGCGAGCGTCTGGCCGGGGGCGGCGCCGCTGGCATCCGGCGCGGCTTGCGCGTGGACCATGGCGGGGTAGAAAGCGGGTACAAGGGCGGGCACGAAGGCGGCGATGGCCGCCAGGATGGCGGGCACGCGCGGGCGGACCGGCGGCTGGGTCGCGGCGGTCTGCCTGTGGAGCGAGGAACGCATGTTGCTGGATGGATGGAAGTACGGCCGGGCCCGTCCCCGCGGGCCTTGTGGCGAAGTGGCGCGCCGCTGTGGAGCGGTGCGCCCGCGTTCAGGCCGGTATCCGGGCTGACGACATCAGGCCGGCCGCCTTCCCGATCGCTGGATCCCCGTCAAATGGCGGGGTGGATCAGTGGCATGCTGGCAGGCCCTTGCGCGGCGCATGGCGCGYGCGCGGTCGCTTACCGTTGCGGGGGCAGCACAGGTTGGCCCAGCGCGCGGCGCGCCCCGGACTCCCTGTTTCCCGTTGAACTGCGGCCCTGTGGGCAGGGTCGCGAGCACCTGGAACGTGCGCGAGTGTAGGCAGTTTCACCGGGGCCGTCAATCTGGCGGACGTGGTGCGGAACCGTCCACTCCGGGGCCGGTTACCCGCACGTTGCGTGACGATCGATGCAACTTCCTGGCGACGCTGCAGTCAGAAACGTCTCGTTGACGACGTGGCCGATCCGGCATCGGCTAGAATCCCGAAACCTGACCCACATTCCATCGGACAGACAGGCACTATGCTCAACGAACTCGAACAACTGGCCGCCAAGATCGGGCGCGTGCTGCATCACGCAGACACCCTGGCGGCGGAAAACCAGCGGCTGCGCGCGGAGATCGACCGCCTGCGGGCCGAGGCGAGCCAGTTGCGCACGGACCGCGAATCCATGGCGGCCGACCGCGAACTGCTCAATATCAAGATCGAGGAAGCCCAGCTGCGCATCCAGTCGATTCTGGACAAGCTGCCCACGGCCAGCGATGCGCGCCAGCTCGACCTGCTGGGCGAAGGCGCCCCGGCCACCGGCTCGGACCCCGATGCCAGCGGCGCGCACCCCGCCCCCGGAGAACACGCATGAGCAATAAGCAAGTCGAAGTGAACATCGCGGGGCAGCCCTACCGCTTCGCCATCGCGCCAGACAACGAAGCCGCGCTGCTGGAGGCGGTGGCGCTGGTGGACAACCAGATGAACAAGCTCAAGGGCAACGTCTCCGCCAAGGGCGTGGAGCGCGTGGCCGTGATGGCGGCCATCAGCATCGCCTCGGACCTGCTGGCCATGCGCCGCAAGCAGGAGGAGGACGGGCAGATTCCCGTGGACGCCGTGCGCGCCCGCATCCGCGAGCTGAACGAGCGCGCCGACGAGGCACTGCGGCAGTACGCGCACGTGGGCACCGACCCGCGCGCGCCGGGCTGACATCGACATCGGACGGATCTGGCCGGACTTGAAATCACACCGCATCGGCCGCACATGACAGGCATGTGAAGCCGATGGCGCAATGTCGGATTTGGCCGATGTCCGGTGTTGAAAATGTAACGRTGCRACATGCCGAACTTGGTATGCCTGACGACGCGGTGTATAGTGTAGCCAGACTGCACAAACGCCTTACCGGTGCAGCATACAGGTCAGGTTATCGCGCCCGACCGCCGTTTTCATCCCATCCTGTTTCGAAACGGCAAACGTCTGACATCACCCCAGCTGCTCGCAGCGTAAGGTGAATATAAAGTCAGACGTTTGACAGTTTCCCTGCCTGGTTCGTGAGGGTCATAACTCCTTGAACCGATATGCATTGCATGGTGCGGGATTATGTCGTGTGGGCGAGCGCGTCACCGCATTCATAGTCTTGGTTCTGCCTGGACTCCCTGAGTGGGTGATGTACCCAAAATGCGACTTCCGCAGCCACTCTGAACCTCACTTGGGTTCAGGATGCCGACCCAGCGGCCGAGGCGGGGACCCCTCAGAAGGCGGTGGTTTTCAGAACCACCGCCTTTTTTCTTTGATCGACGGATACTGGTATCGTGACGCCACCCGCCGCCAAATCGGGCCAACGCGCCCCCCAGTACTGGCTGATGAAGTCCGAGCCGGACGAAGCCAGCATCGACGATCTTGCCAAGCGCGGCACGCTGCCGTGGACGGGCGTGCGCAACTACCAGGCGCGCAACTTCATGCGCGACCAGATGCGCATCGGCGATGGCGTGCTGTTCTACCACTCCTCCTGCCCCGAGCCCGGCATCGCCGGACTGGCCGAGGTCTGCTCCCAGCCCTACCCCGATCCCACGCAGTTCGATCCCAAGAGCGATTACTACGACAAGGCCTCGAAGCCCGATGAGCCGCGCTGGTCGCTCGTGGACGTGCGTTTCGTGCGCAAGAGCGCGCTGGTCCCGCTGCCCGCGCTGCGCGAGCACGAGGCGCTGGCGGACATGGTCGTGCTCCGGCGCGGCAACCGCCTCTCCATCACGCCGGTCACGCCGGCCGAATGGCGCTATATCACCGAACGGCTGATGAAGTGACGGGGCGACCATGAGTCCTGTCCTGATTCCGGGGCTGCTGATCCTCGGCGCCTTCACCGGCTTCTGCGCCGGGCTGCTCGGCGTGGGCGGCGGCATGCTGATGGTGCCCTTCCTGACGCTGTTTTATACAGCCATGCAGGTCTCCGACAGCCACATCGTCCATATGGCCATCGCCACGTCGATGGCGACCATCCTGTTCACCTCGCTCTCCTCCGTGCGCGCCCACCACAAGCGCGGCGCGGTGCGCTGGGGCATTGTGCTGGCGCTGGCGCCGGGCATCCTGGTGGGTGGCCTGATCGGCGGCGGCAAGATCTTCAGCGTGCTCAAGACCGGCTGGCTGTCGCTGCTGTTCGCGGTCTTCGTCGGCTTCTCGGCGCTCCAGATGCTGCGCAGCCGCCGGCCACCGGCCGCGCGCCGGCTACCGGGCACACCGGGCATGGTCGGCGTGGGGTCGGTCATCGGCCTGATCTCGAGCCTGGTGGGCGCCGGCGGCGGCTTCATCTCCGTGCCGTTCATGACCTGGTGCAACGTGCCGATCCACAACGCCGTGGCCACGTCGGCCGCGCTCGGCTTCCCGATTGCGCTCGCCAGCGTGGTCGGCTACGTCTGGGGCGGCTGGGACGTGGGCGGCCTGCCGGCCGGCTCGCTCGGCTATGTGTACCTGCCCGCGCTGGGCATCATCGCCATCGCCAGCGTGCTCACCGCGCCGCTGGGCGCGCGGGCGGCGCACAACATGGACGTCAACGCGCTGCGGCGCGTGTTCGCCGTGCTGTTGGCCTGCCTCGCCTCGTACATGCTCTGGAAGGCGTGGCGGACGTTCTGAGCGCGCCGCTCCCTCCGTATTACACGGCGAAACACCCGGATACAGTCATTGCAGCCGCGCACGGAACGAAGTGCGCGGAAAGGCGTCTGAAAGCCACCACTTTGATCGGGAGAACAACAATGAAACAACTGCTTGCGGCCACTTTGCTGAGTACCACCGCTGCCGTGGCATCGGCCCAGACCCTGCCGCCGCCCGCCGGCGTACTGTCGCTGTCCGCCGAGGCGGTCACCGAGGTACCCACGGACGTGGTGCAACTGACGCTGGCCGCGGAACAGGAAGGCGCCGAGCCGTCGGCGATCTCGTCCGCGCTGTCGGCCCGCACGCAGGCCGTGCTGGCGCAGGCCAAGCGCACCTCGGGCGTGGAAGCGCAGTCGGGCGGCTTCACCATCCATCCGAGCACGGACCGCAACGGCCGCATCAGCACGTGGCGCGGGCGCTCGGAAGTGATCCTGAAGTCGAAGGATTTCGCGGCGGTGTCGAAGCTGGCCGGCGAACTGGCCAACCAGATGCAGGTGCAGAACGTCGCCTTCTCGCTCTCGCGCGAGGCACGCCAGGCCACCGAGGCGAAGCTGGCCGAGCAGGCCGTGTCRGCGTTCCGCGACAAGGCCCAGACCAGCACCAAGCTGTTCGGCTATAGCAGTTATACGATTCGTGAAGTGTCGATGAACGACAGCGGCGGCGTGGTGCCGCCGACGCCGCGCATGTATGCCGCCAAGGCGATGTCCGCAGACGCCGGCGCGCCGATCCCCATGGAAGGCGGCAAAGCCCATGTGACCGTGTCGGTCAATGGGTCGGTCCAGATGGTGAAGTAAACAGGTAGTTCGGCTTCCCCCTCYCCCAGTTCTACAGGGCGAGGGGGAAATCCATCACAGCGCGGCGAACTGCTCCCGCAGCACGTTCTTCTGCACCTTGCCCATCGTGTTACGCGGCAGCTCGTCCACCACGTGCACGCGCTTGGGCACCTTGAAGTTGGCGATACGGCCACGCAGCGTGCCGATCATCCCCGCCTCGTCGATCTCCGCCCCCGGCTTGCGCACCACCACGGCCACCACGGCCTCGCCGAAATCGGCATGCGGCACGCCGATCACGGCCGATTCCACCACGCCCGGCAGTTCGTCGATAAAGCTCTCGATTTCCTTCGGATAGACGTTGTAGCCGCCCGAGATAATCAGGTCCTTGCTGCGGCCCACGATCGTCAGGTAGTCGTCCGGCACCTTGCGCTCGCCGGCCTGGCTGACGATGGCTCCGCCGAAGCGGCCCACGTCACCGGTCTTGAACCAGCCGTCGGCGGTGAATTCCTCGGCGGTCTTCTCCGGCATGCGCCAGTAGCCCTTGAACACGTTCGGCCCCTTGACCTCCACATTGCCGATCGCGGCCGGCGCGCAGGGGTTGCCCTCGCCATCCATCACGCGCACCGACACGCCCGGCAGCGGCATGCCCACCGTGCCGCCGATGCGCTCGCCGAGCTTGGGATCGTACGGGTTCGAGACCAGCATCACGGTCTCGCTCATGCCGTAGCGCTCCAGGATGGTGTGGCCGGTGCGCTCGCGGAAACCGTCGAACGTCTCCAGCAGCAGTGGCGCCGAGCCAGACACGAACAGCCGCATGTTGYCGCACACCTCGCGGTTGAAGCGCGGCTCCTGCAGCATGCGCACGTAGTAGGTCGGCACGCCCATCATCACCGTCGCGCGCGGCAGGAAGGCAAGGATCTGCGCCAKGTCGAGCTTGGGCGCCCAGATCATCTTGGCGCCGGCCAGCAGCGCGCCGTGGGAAGCTACGAACAGCCCGTGCACGTGGAAAATCGGCAGCATGTGCAGCAGCACGTCGTCGCTGCGCCAGCCCCAGTATTCGTGCAGCGTCTGGGCGTTGGAAGCCAGGTTGCGGTGCGTCAGCATCGCGCCCTTGCTGCGGCCCGTGGTGCCGGAGGTATAGAGGATGGCCGCGAGGTCATCGTCGCCCTTCGTCACGGTCTGGAAGGTGTCCGGCTGGGCGGCCGCGCGGGCCAGCAGCGAGCCGCTGCGGTCGTCGTCCAGCGTGAACACGTGCGCGGTGTTGTGGCGGAACGCCACCTTCGACACCCAACCGAAGTTCTTGCTGCCGCAGACCACCACGGCGGGCTCGGCGTTGCCCACGAAATAGTCGATTTCCGATTCCTGGTACGCGGTGTTCAGCGGCAGGTACACATAGCCCGCGCGCAGCGTGGCCAGGTACAGGAACAGCGCCTCGGGCGATTTCTCCACCTGCACCGCCACGCGCGCGCCGGCCGGCAGCTTCAGCGCGGCGAGCAGGTTGGCGATCTTGGCGGTGGCACGGTCCAGGTCATCCCAGCTGTAGTACAGCCCGTCATGGGTCTCGATGCAGCACGCGCTGCGGTCGACGGGAAAGCGGGATTCGAACAGGGCGAACAGATTGGCGTTCATGGTACGGAATCGAAGGAAATAGGATGCCGGCGAATAAGACGGGATTGCGGTGGCGAAACCGGCACGCGGACGTGCCGGCCGGCCGCCATCTTACTCCCCGGTGAACTCGGGCCGCCGGTGCGCCAGGAAGGCGGCCACGCCCTCGGCGTGATCGCGGCTGCCGGCGTAGGCGAAATGCGCGTCGATCTCGGCCGCCGTGAGCGGCGCGGGATCGGGCGACAGGCGACGGATCGTCGCCTTGTTGATCCGGGCGGCCAGCGGCGCGCCGGCGCAGAGGCGCTGCACGGTGGCGGCTACCTCGTCGTGGAGCGCGGACTCGGCCACCACGCGTGTGAGCAAGCCCTTACGCTCCGCCTCGGCCGCATCGAACACACGGCCTTCCAGCAGGATTTCCAGCGTGACGGCGCGCCCGGCCAGCGCCAGGAGCCCGCCCAACTCGCCGGGCGCCATCGGGAAACCCAGCCGGTTGATTGGCACGCCGAAGCGGCTGCCCGCCGCGGCGATGCGCAGATCGCAGTGGCAGGCAATTTCCAGCCCGCCGCCCACGCAGACACCCTCGATCATCGCCAGCGTCGGATGCGGGCACGTGGCGATGGCCGCCAGCGCCGGGGCGAGGATCTCCGTGTGGTAGCGGCGCACCGACGCCTCGTCGCSCCGCACGACCGGAAACTCGGCGATGTCGGCGCCGGCGGCAAAATTGCCTTCGGCGCCCCGCACCACCACGCAGCGCAGCGACGTATCCGCCGCCAGCTCCGCGAAGCCCGTGGTCAGCGCCTGCCACATGCTGGTCGAGATCGCGTTGAGCTTGCCCGGATGCGACAGCGTGACCGTGGCCACGGCGCCGTCCCGCGCGAACGTGACGGTGCCGCCCATCAGTCGATCTTGGCGCCGGAGCGCTGCACCACCTCGGCCCAGCGCTTGATTTCGGCATGCTGGAACGTGGCGAACTGGTCAGGCGTGAACGCCGGCGTTTCCGAGCCGTTCTGGAGCCAGATCTGCTTCATTTCCGGCGAGTTCAGCGCCTTGGTGGTCTCGGTGTAGAGCCGGTCGATCACTTCCTTCGGCGTGCCCTTCGGCGCCCAGAGCGCGTACCACGTCGACACCTCGTAGTTYGGCACGCCCGCCTCGGCCGCCGTCGGCACGTTCGGGAAGGCCGGCGAGCGCTTGTTCGCCGCCACCGCCAGCGCCTTGATACGGCCCGCGCGGATGTGTTGCGCCGACGAGCCCAGGCCGTCGAACAGCATGTCCACCTGGCCGGCGATCAAATCCGACAGCGCCGGGCCGGCGCCCTTGTAGGGGATGTGCGTGATGAAGGTCTGCGTCTGCAGCTTGAACAGCTCGCCCGCCAGATGGTGCGACGAGCCATTGCCGGCCGAACCATAGTTCAGCTTGCCCGGATTGGCCTTGGCGTAGGCAATCAGCTCCTTGAGCGTGTTGGCCTGCACCTTGGTCGGATTCACCACCACCACCTGCGGCGGCTGGGCAATCACGGTGACGGGGATGAAGTCCTTCTCGATGTCGTAATCGAGCTTCTTGTAGAACGACGGGGCGATGGCGTGGTGCGCCCCGCCGATGAAGATGGTGTAGCCGTCCGGCGCGGCCTTGGCGGCGATGCTGGCGCCCACGGTGCCGCCCGCGCCACCGCGGTTGTCGATCACGAACTGCTTGCCGAGCTGCTTGGACAACTGGGCGGTCAGCGGACGCGCGAAGGCGTCGGTGCCGCCGCCGGCGGGGAACGGCACGATCACGGTGACCGGCTTGCTCGGCCACGTATCGGCCAGCGCGGCCGGCGCATACATCGACCCTGCCGACGCGGCGGCTACACCCGCCACGACCGCGAACGCACGCGCGCACGCGGTCAGATGGAACTGACGACGTTTCATGTACTGTCTCCTCTCTCTACTTGCTGCGGAAAGTCAATCGAAGTACTACATTCACCCGACAAAAATGCCTGGCGYCATCCGTGCCCGACCCAGGGGTCACAGCAGCTTGCCCACCGCACGGCTCATGCGGGGATTGCCATCGCCAAGGCGTGCCAGATTGTCATCCAGCGCCTCCGGCACGTAAAGATAATTCACCATCATGCCGCACGACTGGGCGCGGCCTTTTCGCGACAGGTCGGCAGCCCAGTTCAGCCGCTCCACGCAGGCGCCATTGCCCAGGTGGAAGCGCGCCACGGGGTCCGCCGGCTGCCCCGGCGCGCCCTCGCGCACGAGGTAGTGGGCGGCCAGCGTCAGCGCGGTATCGCGCACCACGGGGTCCGGCGCGTCGGCGGGCAGCGCGGCCAGCCAGCCGGCGCCATCCGTGGGCGGCGTGCCCTGGCGCTCGGTCCAGCGCGCCAGGCGCTTCTCGCCCAGGATCGTCACGATGGCGTCGCCGTGCTGCTTGCGCAGCCAGTCGGCAAACCCGGGCAGCGGAGACAGCGTGGCGAACTGTTTCAGCTTGGGGAACTCGCGCTGCAATTCCTCGATGACACGCTTCAAGAGGAAATTGCCGAAGCTCACGCCGCGCAGCCCGGCCTGCGTGTTGGAGATCGAATAGAAGATRGCCCACTTGACCCGGCGCAGGTCTTCCAGCGGCGCGGCCTCGTCAAGCAGCGCCTGCACGTTGGCCGCCATCTCGGGCACGAAGGCCACCTCGACGAAGATCAGCGGCTCGCGCGGCATGCGCGGATGGAAGAACGCGTAGCAGCGGCGGTCCGAATCGAGCCGGTTGCGCAGGTCGGTCCAGGAGGCGATTTCGTGCACGGCCTCGTAGCGGATCAGCTTTTCCAGCAGCGAGGCGGGCGAGTCCCAGGTGATGGGCTGCAACTCGAGCAGGCCGACATCGAACCAGTTCGAGAACAGCGCTTCCAGGTCTTCGTCGAGCACGCGCAGGCCCGGCACGCGCTTGTGCCAGCGGAGCATGTCCGCGCGCAGTTGGATCAGGAAGTGCAGGCCGCACGCGCTGTTGTCGCTCTTGCCATGGTGCGCGGCCAGCCGCTTGAAGAAGCGGATGCGTGCGTTGGACAGCGCCTGCGACAGGCCGGACGCCGCGCCAGATTGGGAGGCCGATTGCGCGCTGCCCGACTTCGCGCCAGCACCATCGGCACCCGCCGCCACTTCGGCCAGCACCGTCAGCATCGCCTGGCGCACCGGCTCMGGCGCGGCCTCGTACTCGGCCTGCCASGCCTGTGCSGCGGCGTTGGCGGCGCCATCGGTCAGCCGGGCATCGAAACAGGGGCGAAGCTGCTCGCGCTGGCGCTTCATCGCGCGCGTGGAGAGCGCCGGGGCGTCAGCCTCCTCCGCCTTGGCACGCTTGGCCGGGGCGGTTTCCCCTTCGCCCTTGCGGCTCCACCAGCGGCCGAAGCGCGACAACAAGGTATCGCCGACCGGTTCCGTGGCTTCCAGCGGGGCGCTGACTTTCTGTTCGGCGGGATCGAGGGCGCTCATGAGACTCCTGCGGCGAGAACGTTGCGGAGAACGGGTGAGGCGGCGGCTGCGGACTCGGCAGGCTCCGGGGCCGGATCGGCACGATCCAGCGCCCGCAGCGCGCCGCGCTGGCGCAGCACGTGGGTCTTCATCAGCGCCTCGGCCCCTTCCGGGTCGTGCGCCTTGAGCGCGGAAAACACCGACATGTGCTCGGCGCACGATTCGTGAATCCGGCCCGGCAGCTTCAGGCTCTTGTGGCGCGACAGGCGCAGCACCTTGCGCAGGTCGCTGACCACGCCGGACAGCCAGCGGTTGCCGGCCAGGCGCTGGAGCGCCTCGTGGATCTGATAGTTGGTTTCGTAATAGGCGTCGATGTCGCCAGCCTGGGCGTAGCGCGCGAGGTCGGCGTGCAGGCCCTCCAGCGCGTCGAGATCGGCCTGCGTGACGTTGCGCGCGGCCTCGTAGGCGCAGCGGCCTTCGAGCAGCGCCATCAGCGGGAAGATCTCATCGAGATCCTGCTCGGTCAGCGCGTTGACGAAGCAGCCGCGCCGGGGCTCCAGCCGCACCAGYCCTTCGGCCGCGAGCACCTTGAGCGCCTCACGCAACGGCGTGCGCGAGGTGCCGAGCGAGGCGGCCAGCGCCACTTCGTCGATCCATGCGCCGGGCATCAGCGTGTGATCGTCGATCATCGCCCGCAAACGGTCTGCCACTTCGAGGTACAGCGCCTGCCGGATGATTCGCACGATGCCTCCGGTCCCGGGATGCCGGGGAAGACTGCCCACGCGGCGTATGCGCCGCAATAATTCATAATTATGGGGAGCGCCGGCAGCGTGGCAAGCGGTTTCGATGCTGCAATGCGGAAAGCGACAAAAGGCGTGGCGCGCAAACCTCGCCAGCCGTTTCGGAGACATTCGGGGAGTACAAATAGGTGCAGCGGACGACTTCCCCAGGCCTCCCTGCCGGGGAAATCGTCCGCGCCTGAAAGAACCGCCGTCGGACATCTCATCGCTTGCCGGCGYTCGTTGCCGACGTGCGTGGACCAGAGTGATTACCTGGCGCTGGCCCGCGCCTGCCCCCGCTGAAGCGTCCCGTTGGGACGCGGACTTTCCCGTTGCTTTTCTGCTGCGTGGCGTCATCCCGGTCGATGTCCTCCCTCGGTCCATCGCCGCGGGCAGCTTCGCCATGCCACCCGTCTTTTTGTAACAAGTCATAAAGCGAATACCGTGCCATCCGAGTTAAGTCATTGATTTTATTGAGGTGGACGATTGACGACTTGTTACATTTCATGGAGCATGTAACAGGATGTTTCTCCGTCGTTACGACTGACCTCGACGCGCCAACACTCTCTGACACGTCTATTCCGGCGTTTTGTGATGGACAGCCGTCAGCGCAGTGCCACAATGTGTCGCCCGGCGCACGAAAGGCCCGGGCAAATCGGTTGCAAATATGAAACGAGGGCGGTTGGCGCCAGAATGCCGACCCACGACGCCCCGACGACCAGGGAGGTCAAAACATGGCATGGGATCACAAGGGCGAGCACTTCATCGGTGCGGGATCATCGGATTTTGGGCATACGCCCCCGCCGCCGGCACCGCTTCAGCTCTCGTTTACCGGATCGGGCTCGGAATACTTCCGTATCTGGATCGTCAACGCGCTGCTCACGGTGGTCACGCTCGGCATCTACTCCGCGTGGGCCAAGGTCCGCACGCTCCAGTATTTCTATCGCAACACACGGCTCGATGACGCCGCGTTCGACTATCACGGCAAACCGGGCGCCATCCTCAAGGGCCGCGCCATCGTGCTGGTGCTGGCCATGGTGGTCCAGTTCAGCGGCGTGGTGAGCCCGGTGCTGCCGCTGGTGTTCGCGGTGGTCTTTGCCGCCGTGTGGCCGTACCTGCTGGTGCGCTCGCTGCGCTTCCGCATGGCCAATTCGAGCTATCGCGGACTGCGCTTTGCCTTCACCGGCGGCGACAAGGAAGCCTACAAGGTGTTCCTGCTGTGGCCGATCCTGTCGACGCTGACGCTCGGCCTGCTGGCGCCGCTGGCGCACCAGCGCTTCAAGCAGTACCAGCACAACCACACGCGCTTTGGCACGGCACCGTTCGCGTTCGATGCCACGTCTGGTGACTTCTATGGCGTGTACCTGCGTACCGGCATGGTGACGGCGCTGTTCATGATCGTCGGCGCCGTGCTCAGCGCCATCGCCATCCCGGCCGGGGCCGATACCAAGGGCGGCGTGGCCATCGTGCTCGGTGGGACGGTCGCGTTCACCTACTTCGGCATCATGCTGACCGGCCCCTACTTCACGGCCAAGCTCCAGAACCTGGTCTGGAGCCACACCACGCTGGCCCCGCACCGCTTCGAGAGCCGCGTGGGCGCGGGCCGCATGATCTTCATCACGATTACCAACTGGATCGCCATCGCCCTCACCTGCGGCCTGTTCCTGCCGTTCGCGAAAGTCCGCTCCACCCGCTACCGCGTGGAATCGGTGACGATGTTCGCCGCCGGTCCGCTGGACGCCTTCGTGGCCGGCGAAGCCGAGCAGGTCAGCGCGCTGGGCGACGCCACCGTGGACTGGTACGACATCGACATCGCGCTCTGAGCGCGGCGCGGAGCATCGCCATGGTAGCGGCCCGGTATTTCGACACGCGCTCGTCGCGCGCCCATCCCGTCGTGCTGATCGTGCAGGGCGGGCAGGCCATCCTGCACGATGCCGAGGGCGCGGAGGTGCGCCGTGCGCCGCTGGCCTCGCTGCGGGTGTCCGAGCGCAACAAGCGGGCGCCGCGCCTGGTGACCTTCGATGACGGCGCGTACTGCGAGGTGGCTGACCACGCCACGTTCGAGGCCATGCTGGCCAGCACCGGCCACCGCGAGGGCTGGGTGTCGCGCGCGCAGAACAGCTGGCGGCTTACGGGCCTCGCCCTGCTGGGGATGCTGGCCGTCGTGCTGGGCGCCTATTTCTACCTGCTGCCGTGGAGCGCCGGGGTGCTGGCGTCGACCGTGCCGGCATCCATCGAGGCGCAACTGGGCCAGGCCACGCTCGACAGCCTCGACCACGGCCTCGTGACGCCAAGCAAGCTGCCCGCCGCCGACCAGCAGCGGATTCGCG
This sequence comes from Cupriavidus sp. KB_39, assembly GCF_052114485.1. Lineage (NCBI taxonomy): Bacteria > Pseudomonadati > Pseudomonadota > Betaproteobacteria > Burkholderiales > Burkholderiaceae > Cupriavidus > Cupriavidus sp. KB_39. Next base: position 15,575 of record NZ_JBFREV010000043.1, on the reverse strand, counting down.
AMAACTTTGCCGCGCTACGTCGCCCCGACGATCCCGACCACGCCTACCAACTGCTGTTCCGCCACGGCGACCGGCTCGGCGCGAACGCGCTGGCGCTGCCGGGCGGCACCATCGTGGTCACGGACGAACTGGTGGCCCTGATCGGCACCGGTGCCGGCATGATGGGCGTGCTGGCGCACGAGGCCGGCCACGTGGCGCAGCGCCACGGGCTGCAGCAGGTGATCCAGGCATCGGCCGTCGGCGCGCTGGCGGCGTACTTCTTCGGGGATTTTTCGACGGTGCTCGCCACGGTGCCGGCCGCGATGCTGACCATGCGCTATTCGCGGGACCATGAGCGCGAGGCGGACGCCTACGCGGTAGAGGTGATGCGGCGGAACCGCTTGCCGGTCTCCGCCCTTGCCGATGTGCTGGGGAAGCTGGAAGACGCCCATGGCGGCAAGTCGTCGGACAAGTCCGAGGACGATGCCAGCTTCTTCTCGACCCACCCGCTCACGCGCGAGCGGATCGAGGCCATCCGGGCCGCCGGGAACTGACGGCGATCAGCGCGCCGCGCCCGCCGCGGCGCCGTTGCCCTGGCGGCGATAGGCCCAGACCATCATCAGCACGCCGGCCAGCACCATCGGCAGGCTCAGCCACTGGCCCATCGAGAAATTCAGCGCCARCAGGCCGAGGAAGGTGTCCGGCTCGCGCGCAAACTCGGCCAGGAAGCGGAAGCCGCCGTAGCCGATCAGGAACGCGCCGGACACCGCCCCCATCGGGCGCGGCTTGCGCGAGAACAGCCACAGGATGAGGAACAGCGCCACGCCTTCCAGCGCGAACTGGTACAGCTGCGACGGGTGGCGCGGGATGTTGTCGCCAGCCTGCGGGAAGATCATCCCCCACGGCAGGTCGGTCGGACGGCCCCACAGTTCGCCGTTGATGAAGTTGCCGATGCGGCCGGCAGCCAGCCCGCACGGGATCATCGGCGCGATGAAGTCGGTCACTTCCAGCCAGTGCCGGCGCCGCACCTTGCCGAACACCCACATCGCCACGAGCACGCCGAGGAAGCCGCCGTGGAACGCCATGCCGCCCTCCCAGACCTTGAAGATCTCGAGTGGATGCGTGAGGTAGTAGGTCGGCTTGTAGAACAGCACGTAGCCCAGCCGCCCGCCCAGGATCACGCCGAGCACGCCGTAGAACAGCATGTCGTCGAGGTCGCGCGTGGCCCAGCCGCGCGCGGCGATGTGCGGCTGGCGCACGCGCAGGCGGCCGAACCACAGGAACATGATGAAGCCGGCCAGGTACATCAGACCGTACCAGCGGATGGCCARCGGGCCCAGGTGAAGCGCGACCGGGTCGAATTGCGGATGAACGAGCATGGCGGAGGAGAGGTATTTATATAGTGTCTGGGGTGATGCCGTCGGGGTCATGCTGCCTTGATACCATCGTCCTGCGACAGGCCGATGGCGGTGGCCAGCCCGGCCGCGATGTCGATGAACGACCGCAGCACCGGCGCCATCCCCGATTGCCCGGCCGAAGGCCCGGCGGCGCCTTCGCGCCAGACCAGGCCGGTCTCGATCAGCGGGCCGGCATCGCGCAGCGTCAGGTAGGACACGCCCGTACGCCGCAGGTTGCACAGCGATGCGGGCACCAGCGCCACGCCCATGCCAGCTGACACCAGGCTCACGATGGTCTGCATCTGGATGGCCTCCTGGGCAATCGCCGGCGTCAGGCCGTCCCGCGCATAGTAGCCCGTAATGATGTCATAAAACGCCGGCGCGCTACGACGCGGGAAGATGATCAGCGGCTCGTGCGCGGCGTCGCGCAGGGCGATTTCGGTCGGCGCAGGGGCATCGGCGGCGAGGCTGGCGGGCCGCCAGCCATCGGGCACGGCCAGCACCAGCGGCTCGCGCACCAGCGGCAGGTACGAGAGCCCGTGCGGCATCACGGCCAGTTGCGGACGGATGACAAGACCCGCGTCGATCGCGCCCTCGGCCAGCGCCTCCAGCTGGACGTCGCTGGTGGCTTCGCGCAGTTGCAGTTGCACCTCGGGGTGCCGAGCGCGGAAATGCCGCAGCAGCTCGGGCAGGATGCCGTAGTCGGCCGTGCTGACGAAGGCCAGCGCCAGCGAGCCCACCTCGCCCCGCGCCAGCCGCTGGGCCAGCCCGGGCAGCGCGGCGGCATCGGCCAGCACGCGGCGCACCTCGGGCAGCCACTGCTGGCCGGTGGGCGTCAGCATCACGGACCGGCGCGTGCGCGCGAACAGCTGCACGCCGATCTCCTCCTCCAGCGACTGGATCTGCTGCGAGAGCGGCGGCTGGGTCATGGCCAGCCGCCTTGCCGCGCGGCCGAAATGTAGCTCTTCCGCCACTGTCACGAAGTACCGCAGTTGCCGCAGGTCCACGCACGCTCCCGTTCGTCGCTGTGATAGRTTTTTCGACTCAATACAGGTCAAATAATATATTTGACATGATACTACGCAGGCGGCATCCTTCAGGCCACAAACACGGCAGGCCGTGGCATCGACCACGTCCGAGCCCGCCGCAAACTCCCCGGAGAGACCCCCACCATGGCATTCAACAAACGCTCGAAGCACATCACGCAAGGCGTGGCGCGCTCCCCCAATCGTTCGATGTACTACGCGCTCGGCTACCAGAAGGAAGACTTCGACAAGCCGATGGTRGGCATCGCCAATGGCCACTCGACCATCACCCCCTGCAACGCCGGCCTGCAGCGCCTGGCCGATGCGGCCGTGGACGCCATCAAGGCGTCCGACGCCAACCCGCAGATCTTCGGCACGCCGACCATCTCGGACGGCATGTCGATGGGCACCGAGGGCATGAAGTACTCGCTGATCTCGCGCGAAGTGATCGCTGACTGCATCGAGACCGCAGCCCAGGGCCAGTGGATGGACGGCGTGGTCGTGATCGGCGGTTGCGACAAGAACATGCCGGGCGGCATGATCGCGCTGGCGCGCACCAACGTGCCGGGCATCTACGTCTACGGTGGCACCATCAAGCCGGGCAACTGGAAGGGACGCGACCTGACCATCGTGTCGTCGTTCGAAGCCGTGGGCGAGTTCACCGCCGGCCGCATGAGCCAGGAAGACTTCGAGGGCGTGGAAAAGAACGCCTGCCCGTCCACCGGCTCCTGCGGCGGCATGTACACGGCCAACACCATGAGCTCGTCGTTCGAGGCGCTGGGCATGTCCCTGCTGTACTCGTCGACGATGGCCAACCCGGACSAGGAAAAGGTCGACAGCGCCGCGGAATCGGCGCGCGTGCTGGTCGAKGCGATCAAGAAGGACATCAAGCCGCGCGACATCATCACGCGCAAGTCGATCGAGAACGCCGTGACGCTGATCATGGCCACGGGCGGCTCGACCAACGCGGTGCTGCACTACCTGGCCATCGCGCACTCGGCCGAGGTGGAGTGGACCATCGACGACTTCGAGCGCATCCGCCGCCGCGTGCCGGTGATCTGCAACCTGAAGCCGTCGGGCCAGTACGTGGCCACCGACCTGCACCGCGCGGGCGGCATTCCGCAGGTGATGAAGCTGCTGCTGAACGCCGGCCTGCTGCATGGCGACTGCCTGACCATCACCGGCCGCACGCTGGCCGAGGAACTGGAAGGCGTGCCCGACCAGCCGCGCGCGGACCAGGACGTGATCCTGCCGCTCGACAAGGCGCTGTACGCGCAGGGCCACCTGGCCATCCTGAAGGGCAACCTGGCCGAAGAAGGCGCGGTCGCCAAGATCACCGGCCTGAAGAACCCGGTCATCACCGGCCCGGCGCGCGTGTTCGAGGACGAGCAAAGCGCGATGGACGCCATCCTGGCCGACAAGATCAACGCCGGCGACATCCTCGTGCTGCGCTATCTGGGCCCGAAGGGCGGCCCGGGCATGCCGGAAATGCTGGCGCCGACCTCGGCCATCATCGGCAAGGGGCTGGGCGAATCGGTGGGCTTCATCACCGACGGCCGGTTCTCGGGCGGTACCTGGGGCATGGTGGTCGGTCACGTGGCGCCCGAGGCGTTCGTGGGCGGCACCATCGCACTGGTGAAGGAAGGCGATTCGATCACGATCGACGCGCACCAGCTGAAGCTGGAGCTGAACGTATCCGATGAGGAACTGGCCAAGCGCCGCGCCACGTGGCAGCAGCCGGCGCCGCGCTACACGCGTGGCGTGCTGGCGAAGTTCTCGAAACTGGCCTCGACGGCCAGCAAGGGCGCCGTGACGGACTGACCCTGCCTGGGTCCCCGTCTCCCCTCTTCCGCCTGCGGGAGAGGGGAAGACTCTCTGCTTTCCCTGCTTTCTCTGCTACATCCCGCCCGGATCGCGCTCGATCTCCTCGAGCGTCGCATCCAGCCATTCCACCAGCCTCGCCTCCAACGCCTGCGTCAGCTCGCTGGCCAGTTGCGCGGTCAGCGGCGCCAGCCGCGATTGCAGCGTGGCTTCGGTATGGGCTTCCACCACCTGCGGCCACTCGGTGCGGAAACGCATCATCACGCGCGTCAGCAGTTCCGAGCGCACCGCGCGCAGGTCATCCTCACCCGGCAGAAAGGGCACCGGGTCGATCATCGGCGCTTCCGGATCGTCCTCCACCCCACCCTCGGTATCGCCGACTGACGACACCAGCCCTGACTCAGGCATGTTTGCCGTGTCGATGACCGTGCTGGCGGGCGTGTTGATCGACATGGAGGCATGCCCCGGCGGCGGCGCGAAGGCGGTCTCCGGCAGGTCGGGCAGGTCCACGACCTCGGTCAGCAACGGCACGCTGTCGTTCGGGCCCAGCCGCGGAATCACCCGCGAGGTGGTACGTTCACTCATGCGGATTCTCCCTTGGCGGACTGGCCAATGTCGTGGTGCGTGAGCGGATAGCCGCGCTCACGATAGAAGCGGTAACGGTCGCGCCCGGCGGCACGTTCGGCCTCGCCGGCCCCCACGACCTCGATCAGCCGCTCGAAGCTGGCGAACTGCGCCGGCGCCTCGGGCGACAGGTTGACGAGGATCTGGTGGTGCGGCACGCCCTCGAGCGTGGCGGCCAGGATGATCGGCGTCACCGCCGCGTTGGGGCTGTCCAGCCCGCAATGCGGCAGGAAGTCGAGCGGCGAGAACGTCCACAGCCGCGCATCGAGCTGCGTCAGCTGCTGTGCCGTGCCGTWTACCACCACCTTCTGGCCSGCGCCGTACGCCTTGCGAACCAGGCGGCAGACGTAGGCCAGCGTGTCCGGCACGTTGCTGTGGAAGTCGATGCGCGTCATCCCGGCTACCTTTCCGTCGATTTACGACGCGCGATCCATCAGGAACTGCGTCAGCAGCGGTACCGGACGACCGGTGGCGCCCTTGGCCGCCCCGCTCTTCCAGGCCGTGCCGGCGATGTCCAGGTGGGCCCAGTCGTACTTTTCCGTGTAGCGCGCCAGGAAACAGGCCGCCGTGACGCTGCCCGCCGGGCGGCCGCCGATATTGGCCATGTCGGCGAAGTTCGACTTGAGCTGGTCCTGGTAGTCATCGTCCAGCGGCATGCGCCAGGCGGTGTCCATGGCCTTGCGGCCGGCGTCCAGCAGCTGGTCGGCCAGCAGGTCGTTGCGCGCGAAGAGGCCGCTGTTCACGTGGCCGAGCGCGATGATGCAGGCGCCGGTCAGCGTGGCCACGTCCACCACGGCGGCGGGCTTGAAGCGTTCCACGTAGGTCAGCGCATCGCACAGGATCAGGCGGCCTTCGGCGTCCGTGTTCAGGATCTCGATCGTCTGGCCGGACATGCTCGTCACCACGTCGCCCGGCTTGGTGGCGATGCCGCTGGGCATGTTCTCGCAGGTCGGGACCACGGCCACGACGTTGATTTTCAGGCCCATTTCGGCTACGGCCTGGATCGTGCCGAGCACCGAGGCGGCGCCGCACATGTCGTACTTCATCTCATCCATGCCCTCGCCCGGCTTCAGCGAGATGCCGCCGGTATCGAAGGTGATGCCCTTGCCCACCAGCACCACCGGGGCCTGCTTGGCGGCGGCGCCGTCGTAGCGCAGCACGATGAACTGCGGCGGCTCGACGCTGCCCTTGGTCACGGCCAGGAAGGCGCCCATGTTCAGGGCCTCGATCTGCTTGCGGCCCAGGATCTCGGCCTTGAGCTTGTGGCGCTTGGCCATGGCCCGGGCGGTATTGGCCAGGTAGGTCGGGGTGCAGATGTTGGACGGCAGGTTGCCGAGGTCGCGGGTCAGCTCCATGCCGTTGGCGATGGCGGTACCGCGCACCACGGCCTGGGTGGCCTGCTTGGCGTCGGCGGCATCCACGGCCAGCACGATCTTGCGCAGCGACGACTTGTCCGTGCCCACGCCCTTGGGCGGGCGCTTGAGTTCCGGATGGCGCTCCAGCAGGCGGTAGCCGGCGTCACGCACCAGGGTGATGGTGGTGATCACGGCCCAGGCCACGTCGCGCTGGGCCGGCGGCTGCTGGGCCAGGCACCAGAGGGCGGATGCGGCCCGCGTGCCGGACAGCGCACGCACGGCGGTGCGCACGGCCTCCACGAAAGCCTTGTCCGAGAACTCGGCTTCCTTGCCCAGGCCCACCAGCAGTACGCGGGCGGCGCCAATCCCGGCCACTTCGTGCAGCATCAGCTGGGTGCCGCGCTTGCCCTCGAAGTCGCCCTGCTTCACCAGACGCGCCACCAGCCCCTTGGTGGCGACATCCAGTGCCTTGGCCACACCAGCCAGGCTCTGGCCCTCGAACAGGCCAACCACCAGGCAGTCGGTCTTCGTGGCCAGGAAACCATTTTGGCCGGCTTTGCTCCAATCCAGGGCTTTTGTGCTAAATTCCATCGCGCTTCCTTCAGGGGCTCGTCGAAAAGAAAGGCCCCATTATCCGCGATTTTCATCCGCGATCTGCCGCCGCCGATCCGCCACGCTGACAGCCCGCGGTCCTGCCAGTCCCTCGGCCCCCGGTACATCGCCCGCTCCGGCCGGCAGCCGGAAGCGATTCCGCATGATCTTTCAACAAGCCCTGCGACGCGAGCTCGCCTACACCGCCGGCGCGGTGTTCCTGGTGATGCTGACTTTCATGCTCACGTCGCTCGTGATCCGCATCCTGGGGATGGCCGCCAATGGCAAGGCCAGCCCCAACGACGTGCTGATGCTGATCGGCCTGGCCACCATCGGCTATTTGTCGATCCTGCTGTCGGCCACGCTGTTCATCTCCACGCTGATCGTCCTGACCCGCTGGTACAAGGACTCCGAGATGGTGGTGTGGTTCTCGGCCGGCATCTCCCTGCGCGACCTGATCAAGCCGGTGCTCCAGTTCGCCGCGCCGTTCTTCGTCATGGCGTTGCTGCTGGGCATGTTCGCGTGGCCGTGGGCCAACCAGCAGAGCAGCCTGTTCCGCGACCGCTTCCAGCAGCGCGGCGTGCTGTCGATGATCGCCTCGGGCCGCTTCATCGAGCCGGCCAACGGCAATTACGTGCTGTTCATCGAGGGCATCGACGCGGACATGAAGTACGCGCGCAACGTCTTCGTGGCCAATGCCGAGGCGGGCAAGATCGGCGTGGCGTTGTCCCACCAGGGCCAGTTCCAGACCATGCCGAACGGCGACCGCCTGGTGGTGATGGAACACGGCCGGCGCTACGCCGGCACGCCGGGCCAGCTCGACTACCGCATCCTGGAATTCGACCGCTATGCCGTCAAGGTGGACAACAAGCCACCCGAGAGCGAGAGCGACATCCCGCCCAAGTCCCGCGACACGATCGACCTGATCCGCAATCCCACCCGTGAGAACCTGGGCGAACTGCTCTGGCGTGTCTCGCTGCCGATCCTCGCCTTCAATTTCGTGATGATCGCCATTCCGCTCGCGTACGTGAACCCGCGCCTGGGCCGCTATACGCCGCTCGTCTTCGCCGTGCTGATCTACCTGACCTACAGCAACATGATCAACCTGGCGCAGGCCTGGGTGCGCTCCGGGACGCTTTCCTTCTGGATGGCGCTCTGGCCGATCCACGTGCTGGCCTTCCTGGGCGCCGTGGGCATGTTCCGATACCGGCAGAACCGCAGCCTGGGCGGCTGGCGCGCCGTGTTCGGCATGCGCCGCAAGGCGCCCAAGGGGAGCCAGGCATGAGGATCCTCCAGGTCTACGAGCGGTATTTCGGCCGCCTGATCTATGGCGTGTTCGCGTTCATCCTGTTCGCGGTGCTGTCGCTGTTCGTCTTCTTCGACTTGCTCAATGAGCTGGAGAGCGTGCAAGGCGGCTACACCTCGCTGGTGGCGTTCTTCCACGTCATGCTGGAAGCGCCCACCCGGGTGTACGAGGTGCTGCCGATCGCGGTGCTGATCAGCGCGATCTACGTCTTCTCGCAACTGGCCAGCCAGTCGGAATACACGATCTTCCGCGTGGCCGGCCTGAACACGCGGCAGGCGTTGTTCTCGCTGTTCAAGCTGGCCGTGCCGCTGGCCGTCGTCACCTTCATCTTCGGCGAATTCATCGGCCCCGCGGCTGAGCAATACGCCCAGAAGGTGAAACTGGAGGCGATTGGCGCCACGGTGTCGGCGGGCTTCCGCTCCGGGGTCTGGGTCAAGGATCGCGACAAGGACACCACGCCCGAGGGCGCCGGCGGCGAGGTCACCCGCTTCGTCAATGTGCAGGGGCTGAAGCCGGACCAGACCATCAACGGCATCACCATCTACGAATTCGACCAGCAATACCGCCTGCGCGTGATCCGCGTGGCCAAGGAAGGCCGCTACCAGGGCGGTCAGGCGTGGCAGCTCAATGACGTCAACGAAACCCGTTTCATCGAGCTGCCCCACCCCGACGGCGCCAAGGGCGACGCCCTGGCGCCGGACTTCCGCGCCGAGCAGGCCAAGTTCCCGAACATGGTGATGCACTCGGAGCTGACGCCGCAGATCCTGTCGGTGCTGCTGGTCACCCCGGAGCGGATGTCCACGCTCGACCTGTTCCGCTACATCCGCCACCTGCGCGACAACAAGCAGGACACGCAGCGCTATGAAATCGCCTTCTGGAAGAAGGTGGTCTATCCGCTGACGCTGTTCGTGATGGTGGCTCTGGCGCTGCCGTTCGCGTACCTGCACGCGCGCGCCGGCGCGGTGGGCGTGAAGGTGTTCGGCGGCATCATGCTGGGGCTGTCGTTCCACTTGTCGAACACRCTGTTCTCGCACGTCGGCCTGCTGCACACCTGGCCGCCGATCGTCTCGGCGCTCGTCCCCGGCACGCTCTACCTGGCCCTGGCGCTGAGCGCCCTGCGCTGGGTGGACCGGCATTGACGGCCGTGGCCACCACCGGCCTGGTCCTCTTCGCCCACGGCGCGCGCGACGCGCGCTGGCGCGAGCCCTTCGACCGGCTGCAGGCCAAGCTGTCTGCCCTGCTGCCGGACAYCGCCGTGCGGCTGGCATTCCTCGAACTGATGGAACCGTCGCTGCCCGTGGCGCTGGCCGAACTGGCCGGCGTTGGCGTGGCGGAAGTCACTGTCGTACCGGTGTTCTTCGGCCAGGGCGGCCACATCCGCCGCGACCTGCCGGCGCTGATCGACCAATGCCGGGCGCAATTTCCGGCGATGCGGATTGGCTGCGCCACGGCGGTGGGCGAGGCCGAAAGCGTGCTGGACGCGATTGCGGCGTACTGCGTGGGGGCGGTGGCAACAACACCATCGCGGCAATCGCCGATAGGGGAATGATCTGAAGACACGTCCATCAGCCTCACCGATGGACGTGCCAATTGCCTGCAATCTATCGGCTGCTGCCAACAGGCACCGACTGCATCGGCATCATGTTCAGGTTGGCGTTGTGCATGACCCACAACGACCCCGATACGACAATGGCGATCAGGAACACGGTACACGCAAAGATGGCCGTGTTGCCCCGCTGGCCCTTGCGCGGGCCCAGGTGCAGGAAGAACACCAGCTGCACCAGCAACTGGACGATACACAGCGTCACGATCATCAGCAGCCCCGCGCGCGGCGGCAACAGCTCGCCCATCACCGCACCGAACGAGATGAACGTCAGCACCAGCGAGAGCACGTAGCCGGTCAGGTGGCTGCGCAGGCTGCCATGGTCATCCTCATGCGCATGTCGTYGGTTGGCCATCACAGGAACTCCCGCAAGTAGACGATGGTGAAAACGCCGATCCAGACCAGGTCCAGGAAGTGCCAGAACAGGCTCAGGCAGGCCAGGCGACGACGCACGATGTCATCGAGACCGAACACCTGCACCTGGTTGACCATCACGATGATCCAGAGCAGCCCGGCGCTGACGTGCAGGCCGTGCGTACCCACGAGCATGAAGAACGCCGACAGATAGGCGCTGCGGTTCGGGCCTGCGCCCTCGTGCAGCAGTTCGTGAAACTCGAAGATCTCCATGCAGACGAAGGCGGCACCGAGCGCGAACGTCAGCACCATCCAGCGGATGACTTCGTTGGGGTTGCCCTTGCCGTTCCGTACCTTCTGCATCGCCACGCCGAAGGTGAGGCTGCTGGTCAGCAGCAGCACCGTTTCGCCGAGCACGAAGCGCAGATCGAACAGTTCGCGTCCGGTCGGGCCGCCGGCCGTGCCGTTGACGAGCACGCCAAATGTCGCGAACAGCGAGGCGAAGATCAGGCAGTCGCTCATCAGGTACAGCCAGAAGCCAAGCGTTAGGCTGCCTTGCGCCTGTTCGGCGTGATGCGCGTGATCGTCATCGTGCGCATGCGCGGCGTGGGTCTCGTGGTGCGGTGCCTGCGCGGCGTCTGCGCGCAGTTTCAAGGTCGTCGTCATGATCAGTTGGCCCCCTTCAGTTGCGCAAAGCGGGCGCGCTCGATGCGCTCCACTTCGGCGGCCGGGACGTAGTAGTCCACATCGCGGTCATAGGCGCGGGCGATGAACGTGCAGATCATCGCGGCCAGGCCAAAGCCCGCCATCCACCAGATGTGCCAGACCAGGCCAAAGCAGAGCACCAGCCCGAACACCGAGACGATGAAGCCCGCTGACGTGTTGCGCGGCATGTGGATGTCTTCGTACGCGGCAGGCGCCACGTAGGCGCGGCCCGCTTCCTTGTCATCCCAATGCTGTTCCAGCGACGTGATGTGCGGGACGTGCGCGAAGTTGTAGAACGGCGCTGGCGAGGCAGTAGCCCACTCCAGGCTCCGGCCGTCCCATGGATCGCCGGACAGGTCGCGGTTCTTGTTCCGGTCGCGCACGCTGACGAACAGCTGCCACAGGATCGCCAGGATGCCGCAGCCGATGACCACCGCCCCCACCAGGGCAACGATCAGGTAGGGCTGCCAATCGGGATTCTCATAGTGGTTCATGCGGCGCGTCATGCCTTGCAGGCCCAGCGCGTACAGCGGCATGAACGCCAGGTAGAAGCCAATCAGCCAGCACCAGAACGCGACCTTGCCCCAGAACTCGTTCAGCGTGAAGCCGAACACTTTCGGGAACCAGAACGTCATGGCCGCCAGGCAGCCAAACACCACGCCGCCGATGATCACGTTGTGGAAGTGGGCAATCAGGAACAGGCTGTTGTGCAGCACGAAGTCCGCGCCCGGCACGGCCAGCAGCACGCCGGTCATGCCGCCCACGGCAAACGTCACCATGAAGCCAATCGTCCATAGCGTCGACGAATGGAAGCGGATGCGTCCGCGGTACATCGTGAACAGCCAGTTGAACAGCTTCACGCCGGTCGGAATCGAGATGATCGACGTCATGATGCCGAAGAAGGCATTGACGCTGGCGCCCGAGCCCATGGTGAAGAAGTGGTGCAGCCAGACGAAGAACGACAGGACACCGATGGACGATGTGGCGTACACCATCGACGTGTAGCCGAACAGCGGCTTGCGCGAGAACGTGGCGATGATCTCCGAGAACGCGCCAAAGCAMGGCAGGATCAGCACGTAGACCTCGGGGTGGCCCCAGATCCAGATCAGGTTCACGTACATCATCGCGTTGCCGCCAAGCTCGCTGGTAAAGAAGTGCATGTCCAGGTAGCGGTCGGCGGCCAGCAGCGCCAGCGTGGCGGTCAGCACCGGGAAGATGGCGACAATCAGGATGTTGGTGATCAGCGCGGTCCACGTGAACACCGGCATCTTCATCAGGTTCAGGCCCGGTGCGCGCATGCGCAGGATCGTGACGATGAAGTTGATGCCGGTCAGCGTGGTGCCCAGCCCCGATATCTGCAGTGACCAGATGTAGTAGTCGACGCCTACCGTGGGGCTGTAGCCGAGCCCGCTCAAGGGCGGATAAGCGACCCACCCGGTGGCCGCGAAATCGCCGACGAACATCGACATCATGACCAGCACCGCGCCCATCGCCGACATCCAGAAACTCAGCGAGTTGACGAACGGGAACGCCACGTCGCGCGCGCCGAGTTGCAGCGGCACGATCACGTTCATCAAGCCGAGGATGAACGGCGTCGCCACGAAGAAGATCATGATCACGCCATGCGCGGTAAAGATCTGGTCGTAGTGATGCGGAGGCAGGTAGCCGGTTGCCTCGCCCACGGCGATGGCCTGCTGGGTGCGCATCATGATGGCATCCGCAAAGCCGCGCAGCAGCATGACCAGCGCCAGGATGATGTACATCACGCCGATGCGCTTGTGGTCGACGGAGCAGATCCACTCTTTCCAGAGGTAGGACCATTTGTTGTAGTACGTGATGGCGCCCAACAGCGCGGCGCCGCCCAGCAGCACCATCACCAGCGTGCCCATGATGATGGGCTCGTGCAGGGGGATGGCGTCGAGAGAGAGTTTTCCAAGCATGATGATTAGCGCTCCAGGGTCTGCTGCTGCGCCGGGAGCGGCGGCATGTTGGCGCCGGCAATGGCGCTGATGGTCACCGGGCTGTCAGCGCGGCAGATGTCGCCATTGCTGGCCATGTACTGGTCCACCACGCCCTGGAACAGGCGCGGATCGACCTTGGCGTAGAGCGTGACGGGGTCCTTGCTGCTGGGTTGCTCCAGCTTGCGGTAGGTCTGTTCGTCAAGCATGTGGCCCGATGCCCGGGCGCGCTCGATCCACGCATCAAACTCGGCCCGCGACGTGGCGACGGTGCGGAAATGCATGTCCGAGAAACCGGCGCCGCTATACGCCGCGGACCGGCCATCGAACACGCCAGGCTTGTCGGCAATCAGATGCAGCTTCGTCTGCATGCCGGCCATGGCGTAGACCATGCTGCCCAGGCGCGGGATGAACAGCGCGTTCATGGTCGATTCGGCCGTGATGCGGAAGTTGATCGGCGTCCCCACTGGCACGGGTAGCTCGTTCAGCGACGCCACGCCGTATTGCGGATAGATGAACAGCCACTTCCAGTCGAGCGCCACCACGTCCACTTCCAGCGGCGCCACCTTCGATTCGATCGGGCGGAACGGGTCGAGCTTGTGCGTGGTGTCCCAGATGATGATGCCGAGCAGCGCCACGATCACGCACGGAATCCCCCACACCACCACTTCAATGCGGGTCGAATGCGACCAGCGCGGCGCGTACTCGGCCTTGGTATTGCCTTCGCGGTACCGCCACGCAAACACCAGCGTAAGGATGATCACGGGGATCACCACCATCAGCATCAACGCCGTGGCCAGCACGATCAGGTCCCGCGTTTGCACGCCGATGGACCCGCTGGGGTCAAGCAGATCCCACGAACAACCGGCCAGGCTTAGCGGTAGCGCGGCGAGGGTCAGCCAACGCCAGAGAACAGGAGAAAGGAAACGGGGAGACTTTCGCCGACGGACGCCCCGCGTATCGGCCACACGCACATGCATAACAACCACCTTCGCAAGAAAAACGGGTTATCCGGTTTTGTATGGATTTACCCGAACCGCGAGGCATGCTAATGTAAGACAACGCCCATACAARAGATTTCGATGCCGAATCAACACTCGAACGAGGCACCCGCCCGGCCCGACTGGGCCCGGCCACTTCGAGAAGGAAGCGGATCGCGATACCTTCAGATCGCCGACCTGATCGAGACGGCGATGCAAGGCGGGAGTCTTACCCCGGGCGACCGCCTGCCCTCGCAGCGACAGCTCGCGTCCCTGTTCGGCGTCGACCTGACGACCGTGACCCGTGGCCTGAACGAGGCGGCCCGACGCGGTCTTACCGTCGCCCGTGGCTCTCAAGGGACGTTCATTGCGCTACCGGCTTACGAGTTGTCCCAGGCCGTGGATCTCAGCATGAACGTGCCACCTCCGGCGCCCGGCATCGATGTCGGCGAGATGCTGCGACGGGGAATTGGGCAACTCACCCTGCGCGCGGATCCGGCACTGTTGATGACCTACCACCTGGGTGGCGGCACGACAACCGACCGGTCTGCCGGCGCGCGTTGGCTAGCGCCGATGCTGGGCTCGGTCGCCGAGGACGACGTCGTGGCATGCCCCGGTGCGCAGACGGCGTTGGCAGCCCTGATCATGGCTGGCACGGAACAAGGCGGCGCGATTGCCGCCGAGCCCTTGATTTATCCCGGGGTCCGGGCCGCCGCATCGCAACTCGGCAGGCGCATCGTCACGATTGCGGTCGATGGCGACGGCATGCGCCCAGACAGCCTGGAAGCGGCATGTCAGACGGAAGGGGTCCGGCTGGTCTACCTCAATCCAACGCTACAGAACCCGACGACGCATACGATGCCCGAGGCACGACGCCGAGACATCGCCCGTGTCGCGGAGCGGCAGGGCATCCTGATTATCGAAGACGACCCCTACTGGCTGCTCACACCTGATGCGCCCCCACCTATCGCTACCCTGGCGCCGCAGCAGACCGCCTATGTCTCGACGCTCTCGAAGTGTCTGAGCCCGGGGCTGCGGACCGCGTATGTGGTCGTGAAGGATCCGACCGTTCAGAACGCGATGCTGACYGCGCTCCGGGCCATCACGCTGATGGCGTCGCCGCTGGCGACGGCGCTCGCCACGCAGTGGATCCTCGATGGTGCCGCGAAGACGCTCCTTGACGGCATTCGGACGGAGGCTGACGCGCGGCAGCAAATCGCCAGACAATGGCTGGCGGGCTTCGATGCCAACCCTGCCTTGGGCATTCATATCTGGCATCCACTGCCGAGCTACTGGACATCGGCAGACTTCACCCGGACCGCGCGTTCCGAAGATCTTCGCGTGACCGGCGCCGACGCTTTTGCGGACGGCACGTCCGTGCCAGGTGCCATCCGGATTTCACTCGGTGGGGTCGCCGAACGCGGGCAGTTGTCGCTTGCGCTCAAGAAGCTGTCAGGGCTTCTCGCGCGAAGGCCGGYGCGCGACACRTTTCAGGTCATTTGAGACGTCGGCTCAGTCCGCTCAAACCGTTCCAGCCTCCGATCGTGAGTCCGCCTGGCTCAGCGCCTGACGGACAAACCAGTTCGATGGCTGAGCCTACCACAATCCATGCAACTACATCGTTTGTATGCATTCAAGCCAATGATAATCCGTATMTTCTGCGTCGATGTACGGATTTGCAAACCGGATTCGTGATCGGCGATGAACCAAAAAAAGCCCCGGTGCACATGAACTGCACCCCAAAAGTTGGACACCAACTTTTGGGGTGTTTTCATGTATCGGTACTCGGAGCAGTTCAGGCTGACAGTTATCCAGAGCTACCTGGACGGTCAGGCAGGCTATGGTGAGATCGCCAAACGCCATGAAATAGACAGCGG
>NZ_JBFREV010000042.1:0-50016 GCF_052114485.1 Cupriavidus sp. KB_39 | reverse complement strand
GCCACGCCCAGCGAGTCAAACAGTGGGCCGCCGCCTTCGGTGTCAGGGGTGAGATACCCCATGTCGAAGGTGTAGGTCACGCCAAGTGCATCGGGATAGCGCATGCCGAGCTTGATGAGGAAGGGAAGCGTGCCGTCGTCAGCCAGGAAGGCATAGGGGATGCACAGTCCGGGCTCGGTGGGAATCTCGAACTCGGCACGCGCGCGGAAGCGTTTGAGGAAGGCGCGCATGCGGGCCTGGTTGGCCTCTGGCTGGTCGGCGCGGCCCGTCTGCTCGAAGATATGTAGCCAGGGCTTGCGGTAGACGTAGGCGGTGAGGGTTTGCGTGAGATTGTCTCGACGAGGGTCGTCTTCGCTATAAAGCTCGGGGTAATCCGAATCCCAGATTGCAATGCTATCGGGAAGGCCGGTATCGAAGCGACGGTCGATTCTCGCCCGGGCTTCGTTCAATGCGTGATTAAGGAGCCTGTTCTCTGCAAATTGCCGGTCAGCAGGGGAGGCCTTTGGGTTCTCCAGATCAGCTTTCCATTCGGCAACGCGCGCATCTCTCCATTCACTAGGCGCGCGATCGCCGCGATAGTCCCGGGAGTTGAGGTGCGACAAGTACCGCACCGCTTCAGGATCGGAGATTACTGCGATCCTGGTGTCATCGATGACCATCTTGTTCACTTCTTTCACGTTGTAGCTGTGTCGAAGAGAGAAGACATAGGAGTTCCTGGAATCGGCGG
Source organism: Cupriavidus sp. KB_39 (assembly GCF_052114485.1). Classification (NCBI taxonomy): domain Bacteria; kingdom Pseudomonadati; phylum Pseudomonadota; class Betaproteobacteria; order Burkholderiales; family Burkholderiaceae; genus Cupriavidus; species Cupriavidus sp. KB_39. The sequence continues at coordinate 49,289 of NZ_JBFREV010000042.1, read as the reverse complement.
GCCATTGAGGAGGACCGGTCACTGAGAAGACATGGCGTCCAAGGCATTCTTGAGGCTGCGCTGATGACGGTGGGGTATAGGCGACGTGTGCAGCCTGCTGCAAGACTTGCAGCCATTCCTGTGCCCGTTCTGTCTCCTCACGCTCCGCCCGTGACGGGCCGCAGCCCACTAGCAATGCCATGGCCAGTACCGCCATTCCCGTCTGAATAATCTCTCTCTGCTGCATGTCACGCCCTTGGTTCTTGGATGCCGCCTACAGCCGCGAGCGCCACGCCAGAAGTGGTATCGAGCAACGGACCATCGTTCTTTGCCAACAATGTCAGGTTCAGTCCAGATTCATTGTTCTCGCCAGTAGTCCAGCGAATAGGTAGAGCACAGATGAAGCCCAGCACGTTGGCCGGTATGCTTGACTTGGGATTCGTCTTGGCCTCCCAACTGCAAGGCTTATCGGATGGCCCAAGAGACCGCCAGAACGGCTCCTGGAAGGGCATGCGCGCGGATTGCTTTCGCGCCGCGTTGTCCCACGTAGGCCAAATGGAACTGGCGACATCTTGCTCCTTTAGATCAGGAACAGAATAGGGAACGTGAGGGAACGCCTGCTTATAGCTTGAACCATTCGTGGCGGCTCGCTTCTGTAGAGCCGTCCACGTTGCGGAACTGGCTGGCTGAGTGACAAGGGCCGCGAGTTCCGTAGCCGGCGCATCGCAATTCCCCGCCAGCCCGAACAACTTGCGCCACAGCCGTGTGCGCAAGTTGTGCACGCTTTTGCTGACTGAGAACTGCCGCTTTCCGTCCAGCAAGACCTTTATCCCTTCACCGTCGTGAATCATCATCGCCAGTTCCGAGTCACGATTGCCAAGCAGGCTGCGGTCATTGATATTGGCGCTGCCCAAGATAGCCAGCCTGTCGTCGGCAATCAGGAGCTTGCTATGCACATAGATCTGTTCGGTCACGGGCTGGCCGTTGAGCGTCGTCCAGTTGCGCAGGTTTAGCAGCGTCAGGTACTGGTTCCAGGCGTCGGGCACGGCCTTCACGAGATCAGGGGGCGCCATGGCGTCGATCCGCCGATACAGCGCGTGCCGCTCCTCGTCGCTCATCCGGGGTGCCGCGTCGCGCTTCCCCTTCTCCAGAATCGCGCGCCGGATTGTGTTGACAAGGCTGTGGCTGCCGAACACCAAAGACTGCATGGTCAGGTGGATCTGGCTGGCGATGGCGATGTTGTTGAGCGGACCCTCCGGATGCACGGGCAGGACCATATAGACATGAAAGGGCAGGCCATCGAGAATGGCCCGTCGGATCCGCGCGCCCAGGGCATTGCTGAGCGGATTCGCGATATGCTCCTGCGCCTTGCCCATCAGCTTCGACGTTTCCACCTGTGCAAGATTGCTCAGGATCACGCGGAGGTCGGTCCAGAACAGGTCGTCCCCGCCCATGTCAGCCACCACGCGGCGCAGCTTGGCAAGGTCAAGCTTGCGGATCATCTCGGCGGGTGACATGCCGCGTTTCAGATTCAAGGCGGTAAGGTACCGCTCGGCGTTGTGTGCGCGCCACGGACTACACATCACGCCCATCGGCCCGGATAGCTCTTCGGCTGCTTCTTGCTTGCCAAACGCTGACTGAAAGAACTGCCCCTCGATGTAAAGAAAATGCTGCGCACCGAGGATGGCGTTGAGCATGGCTTGTAGGCAGTTGTTCTGCGGAGGGCGCTTCTTCTGGGAAGATGCGTCGTGCCTGGTCGGCGTGTCCCTGAGAGTCGCCGTGTTCTTGCGCGGCTGGGCACCTTCTGGAGTTGCAGCATCCTCGAGGTCGCACTGGCGCAGCGAGGCGCTGCGCAACACTTGAACCGTATGTTTCCGTGCGGTTGCAGGCGGGCAATCTAGCAGCAGCGCCTTGGATAGCTTCGGTAGCCCAAGTGGCTGTTTTGAATTGATGAGCGCTTCGGGCATCTGCAGGGCACCGAACACTTTGTTCGCCAGCGCGTAACCCTTCTCGCTCACGTCCTTGAGGGCCCCTTCATGACTGACCACTACCGCGTCCCAACGGCGCACGAAATTGAGCGTCAGGTCATGTACCGCGGGCCCCTTCACTCGCATCTGCACGTCATGCCACGGCATGCGCGGCTGCTTTGCCGTGTCATGCAGCTTGCCGCCGTAGGGCATGACCTTGCGCTTCTCCACCCAGCGGGAGTAGGGCGCCTTGCGGCGCATTGCCTGTTGTGCCACGGTGGTGGCGAACGCCAGCGACAAGCCCTGCATCAGCTGTCCGGTCACGTGATAGACATTGGGCGGTAGCTCGTCGAGGTGCCCTCCACGCAGCCAATCGATACACCACGTGACAGCGGCTGCGATCTCGGCACCCTCCTTCAGCAGCGCTTCACGGGTGGCCTGCCCGAGGTAGTCCCAGGTGCCCTTTGCCAGCCAGCGGACCTGTTGTTCTGCCGTACCGAGTGCACCATCCACGACCCTGTCGATAGCACCGCGGATAGGCGCTTTCACCCTACGCAGCGGCGCGCTGAGCCAACTGTCGGCCTTCCACCAGTGTTGTACCCGCCATGCCACTTCTTCATACGCACGTGCCGCCTGACTGAGTTTGTCGCGAGGCACGGTCATCAGTGGGCTCTCGGCCGGCGAGAACCACCACGCGCCGGTGTTGTTCAGCCAGGTGTCCGAGCAGGCTGCCAGCAACTCCATCAAGGGCACATAGTTCGCCTTGTCCTGGGCGGACAGCGTCTCGATCATGGGAATACAGGGGCTGTAGAACTCGTTGCCCTTGCGCCATTGGGCGCCCAGGTCGAATCGGCCGTCATCGCGGCGCCCATACGCCAGGTCGATGCCGCCCAGGTAGCCGGTCTTGCCGTCGATGACCACCGTTTTCTGATGGTGCGAAAAGCCGAGCATGCCGAGCGCCCCCGCGATGTCGCTCTGACCGATGGCAGGCAAGACCCACGCTCGCCGCTCCTTCAATCCGGCGTTGAGTTGGCACAGCGCCAGCACGCTTTGCAGGACGCCTGTGGCGAAGCACAGCGGGGGTGGCGCCATCCACGGCATGACGTAGACATTCACCCCGCGCTCCACCGCGCGGCGAAGGTGCTCGAACAGGGTCTTGCCGTCGCCCATCTCCACATCGGCGTTTATTTGCCAGCCGGCGATCAGGATCGACGCCTTGGCTCCCCCTATCGCCTTGGCGACGTCGAGGAAATAGGCGTCTCCGGTGACGAAGAACTCGACATCATTCCCTGCGCTGGGTGCCGCGAAGGGTTCGCCCCAACTCGGCTTGGAAAGGAACTTTGCAAGCGTCGGATCTTCGCTCCGCGGTGGTTCGGTCTTGGAAACGAATCCGGTTGGCGCGGAGTTTCCGGCAATGGGCTTCCCGTCCTTCGACTGGATTTGGCAGACTGTCTTTTCCATGAGTACGGGCCTAGCCTTGGTGGAGTTTGCTGCGCTGCTTGATGGCGCGGAAGATTTGTCGTGCAGATGTTCCGAACTGCGCCTCTGCCGTCTGTATTGGCTGGGAATTCTCGGGCGCTTCCCGCACACTCGACAGATCGGGCGAGAAGTCTTCCGCATTCAGCGCATGGAGCAGCCGATCCTCATCGGTCCAGTCCTCGGACTCGAATTCGACGTTGATGCGTACAACATGACCCGGATAGACGAGCCACGTTTGCATGGGATGGGTGCAGTACGCTTCGGAGAGCCTGGTTTGGTCGTCTTCGGTGAGCTGGACATGGCCGTCGGCGTCGGAGGTGCCCTGCGCCACAACTGTTCGACCCGAACCAATGTCCAGCGATTCGGGGCGTGGACCATACGCGATCGTCCAGGGCGTATGCGCTAGTACATGTCCGTTCGGGCCGGGTGCATCGGACAGCCGCAGACGGAACGCAAGCGGTTGTTGCTCGAGTTCGGATTTCGGAAGGTTTGGTAGCGTGGCAGGTGCGCTGGCTGGCGGGCGTTTCAACAGCGCTACGGTGTGACAGAGGATATTGCCGGGCGAGCCAAGCTCGATCTTGCCGTCCTTCAGCCGGATGAACGCGCCGCCGCAAGAGAGAAGGAGCTCATCCTTGGCAGTCACCACGATCCGCCGCTCGGTGCTCGTCAATGACAAGTCATGACGCGCCGTCAGTTCGAGCGAGTCGTTCTGTGCCTGCAACTGGACCTTGCCCTTGTTGGCGAAGAGCTTGATGCCTGCGTTGTGGGCGAACAGGCTGATGGCCTCGCCGGCCACGACGGTGAACCGCTTCCAGGCGCTCATTTCCATGTGCTGCCCGGCATTCGAGAAGATGCTGGCTGGTCATCCGCCGAGATAAACAACCCCTTACCGCCCCGAATCGCCCCCCAACCAGACGTCCGCAGCTCGAACCCCTCCCCCCGCTTCTTCCACTTCCCATCCACCATATGGCCAAGTGTCAGCTGCGATTTGCCGGAATGCTCCGTGGACAGCTTGACGTGCTCCTGGCCCTCCCAGTCCTCGAACTCGAGCTTGTTGTCGCTCTGCGTACGAATGACGTTGCGCGACAGCCAGCGGTCGTGATTGGTGATCAGGTCCGTCTGACGGCTGTTGTGGTGGACGTGGGCGATGTAGGGCTTGTTCGGGTTCCCGTCCCGGAACGCGATGGCGGCTTCGGTGCCGTCGATCAGCGGAAAGTGGAATCCTGTCTGGAATGCGCCGGCGAATGGCTTTGCCAGCCGCAGTGGCACGCACTCACCACCACCGGGCCATTTCTCGAAATCGAAGTCGAAGCGGACGGTGTAGTAGCCCTGCTGCGTCAGGTAGGCGTACGTGTATTGGCTGGGTGAGGTAATGCGGGCGCTCAGCGTGCCTGCGATCTTTGGCCAGTTGGCCTCATCCAGCGGCAGCCGGAAGCGACGATCGGATGGGATCGATTTGAAGGTATTGCGATACGCCGCATCGCGCGCGCCGGTGTGGGTGACTTCGGTGATGACCTGCCCGTTTGGGGCGTCGGGCAAGTCGAGATCCATTCTCAGGATCCGCGCCGGACGCAGTTCCAGGACGTTGCTCTCGCCCTCGTATTCGACCTGAGACGCCATCGCCGCCTCATGACGAAGCTGCGCTTCCCATTTGGCACCATCGAAATCAAGGTGATGCGTACCGAAGACATACGGTTGCCCGTAAGTGGTCTTGTCCTTCCTCGCGACGTTGGCTTCGCCCTTCAAGGGTTCCCATGCCAGATCCGGGTTGTAATCTGCCACGAGGAACGATTCGGGGACCGTTTTAGCATTAGTACGAATGCCAAAGACGGCTTCGATGCCGGCCTCAAGCCCGGCCGATTCCCGATAGGGCACACGCAATTCAGGCTTGTAGAGGTAATGGTCGATGTCGTCGCCAAACACCACCATCTCGCCGAATTTCCCCGGCAGGAAATAGGAATAGAGCCCTTCCTGCTCCATCAGTAGCCGGATGAAGTCCCAATCGGACCTCTGGTACTGCAAGCGGAACGGGTGCTGCGGGTACTCGCGCCGAAGCTTGAAAGCGAACTGGTGACCAACCAGTTCGTGCCGCCGCAGGATCGCCTCGATGATCTGGGGCGCGGTCTGGTGCTGGTAGATGCGGGTGGATTGGGTCAGCCGAAGCCGTGCCACTAGCGGTTCCACCACCATCTGGTAGCCGTGAAAATCCTGCGTCTGCTTCGTCTTGGAGAACTGCGTGATGCAACCCGCGAACTTGCGCGGCTCGGTGCCATCACCAGGGTCGATCTCGAATGTCGCGGGCTTGCCGAGGTAGCTGGCGCGCTCAAGCTCCAGCGGATGCGTAAGCTGGACAGTGACGGCGTAGGGAGCGCCCAGCTGCTCCACCGCCTCGAACGACACCACCGACAGACCGACTGCGGTCTCCGCGCCCGGCACCTTCAGGAAGTAAGACTGCTGGCCACCGCCCAGTCCCTTGAGCAGCGCTTCCCCGTATGCCTTCAGTGTTGCTACCCCAGCCGACATCGTCTCTCTCCAAGGCCGGGCAATCCGGCGTAACAGGTCAGGCGTGTCGCTTCGCAAGCGACATGCTCCTGCGCGCCGCACCTTACCGTCTTGTCGCTTTCACGAAAATAGGACTGGATCGAATTATTGATTTAGATAAAAAAGATCAAAAATCCGATGAATTTTAGGAAGTCACCTAAATACAGTGGGAAATAAAAAAGATAGTCTCCCGCACTTGCGTGTCTACCGGCCATGCGGCGATCGACGAATCGAGTGCCGTGCGGATTGAAAACCTGTTGGAGAAGGAATCGAGAATGGCAGAGAGCTTCCAGAACGAAGTGCCCAAGGCGCGGGTCAACATCAAGCTGGATTTGCATACCGGCGGCGCGCAGAAGAAGGTGGAATTGCCACTGAAGCTGCTGGTGATGGGCGACTACAGTAATGGGCAGGACACCCGCGCGCTGGCGGAGCGGGAGAAGGTTTCCATCAACAAGAACAACTTCAATGCGGTCCTGGCGGACTTCAATCCGCGGGCGAAGATTGCCGTCGAGAACACGCTCGCCGCCGATGGCTCCGAGCTGCCCGTTGATCTCGASTTCCATTCCATGGATGACTTCAAGCCGGAGGTAGTCGCCGGCAAGGTGCCCGAGCTGCGCGCGCTGATGGCGGCGCGCAATCTGCTGCGCGATCTCAAGTCGAACCTGCTCGACAACGCGATGTTTCGCCGCGAGCTCGAGAAGATCCTCAAGGACCCCGGGCTGTCCGAACGCCTGCGCGCCGATCTGCAGAAGATCGGCCAGGCCGCCCCGGCTCCCGCCTCCGCCCAGTAACCCGTTACCCGAGGATTTTCCCCATGGAAAAGAAGCACGAACTGTCCGCACGTACCCATAGCGCCGCCGATAGCGCCGCCGCTGCCGTCGTCCTCGACGCGCCGGGCAAGAGCGTCTATGAAGCGCTCTGCGAGAAGATCAACCTGTCGCCGGTCCGTAGCACGCGGCCGGTGGAGTCGTTCCAGAGCGCAGACGCGCTGTCCGAATCTTCGCTCGACGAGCGCGTGGCGCAGGCCATGCACGTGTTCCTGAAGATGATCCAGGATTCGTCACAGCAGGTGGACCGGCTCGACAAGAGCCTGCTCGACTTCCACATCGCCCATCTGGACGAGAAGATCAGCCGGCAGCTCGATGCGATCATGCATCACGAGACGTTCCAGGAGATCGAATCGGCCTGGCGCGGCCTGAAGTTCCTGGTCGATCGCACTGACTTCCGCAAGAACGTGAAGATCGAGGTGCTCGATGTCTCGAAGGAAGCGCTGCGCCAGGACTTCGAGGACACCCCCGAGGTGATCCAGAGCGGCCTGTACCTGCACACCTATATCCAGGAGTACGACACGCCGGGCGGCGAGCCGATCGGCTCGATCATCTCGAACTACGCGTTCGACCGCAGCCCGCAGGACATCGCCCTGCTGCGCAATATCTCGAAGGTGTCGGCGGCCGCGCACATGCCGTTCGTCGGCGCGGTGGCGCCGGAGTTCTTCGGCAAGACGTCGATGGAGGACGTGGCCGCGATCCGCGACATCGGCAACTATTTTGACCGCGCCGAATACCTGAAGTGGAAGAGCTTCCGCGAGTCCGACGACGCGCGCTACATCGGCCTGACGCTGCCCCGCTTCCTGGCGCGCCTGCCGTACGGTCCGGAAACCGTGCCGGTCCGGGCGTTCAACTATACGGAAGCCGTCAAGGGGCCGGATCACAACCGTTACCTCTGGGCCAATGCATCGTTCTCGTTCGCCGCGAACATGGTGCAGAGCTTCATCAAGAACGGCTGGTGCGTGCAGATCCGGGGGCCGCAGGCTGGCGGTCTGGTCGAGGACCTGCCGATTCACCTCTATGACCTGGGCACCGGCAACCAGGCCAAGATCCCGACCGAGGTGTTGATTCCGGAAACGCGCGAGTTCGAGTTCGCCAACCTTGGCTTCATCCCGCTGTCGTACTACAAGAATCACGATTTCGCGTGCTTCTTCTCGGCGCATTCGACCCAGAAGCCGGCGCTGTACGACACCAAGGAAGCCACCGCCAACAGTCGTGTCAACGCGCGCCTGCCGTACATCTTCCTGCTGTCGCGCATTGCGCATTACCTGAAGCTGATCCAGCGCGAGAACATCGGCACCACCAAGGACCGCCGCCTCCTCGAGTTGGAGTTGAACAGCTGGATCAAGACGCTCGTGACCGAGATGACCGATCCGGGCGACGAACTGCAGGCATCGCACCCGCTGCGCGACGCGCGGGTCATTGTCGAGGATATCGAAGACAACCCGGGCTTCTTCCGCGTGAAGCTGTTCATCGTGCCGCATTTCCAGATCGAGGGGATGGACATCAACCTSTCGCTCGTCTCGCAGATGCCCAAGGCGAAGAACTGAAGCGGAATCGGCCCGATACCATGAAGATCACAAGACCGCTGTGGGCGCAGGGCATCTTTATGACGCCGCAGCATTTCCAGCAGCAGGCGCTATGGGAGCGCCACGCCGGCGAGCAGATTGCGCGTATCGCCACCCCGGAACCATGGGGCGTCGTGCGCGTCGTCATCGATTCCCAGGCACTGACAGTGAATCGACTGGCGGTGAGTTCGCTTGCCGCACGCCTGCCGGATGGCACCGTGATCGACACGGAGACGGCCGACCGGACGCCTCCTGCGCGCGATCTGGCCGATCTGCCGGCCGGTGCAGACTCGGCGGTGGTCCTGATCGGGCTGCCGCTGATGGACGCGCTGGGTGGCAATTGCGTCGACGATGGCGAACGGCCGGCGCGGCCACGCCGCTTCGTGCGTGAGTACCTGGAGGTCGCCGACCTGCACGGTGAGGGCAAGGAGGAAATCAGCGTCGAACGTCACGCACTGGCCCTGCTGTTCGACGGCGAGGCACAAGGCGACTACGTGACCTGCCCGATCGCTCGGCTTATCCGGACGCCGCAGGGCCAGATCGAACTCGATCCGGCCTACGTGCCGCCAAGCCTGTTCCTGTCCGCAAGCGAGCAGCTGACCGCCCGCATGGCACGGCTGTCGACCATCCTCAGCGCAAAGAGTGCGAGCCTGGGCGTGCGCCGGCGCGAGCGTTCCGACCAGATGGCCGATTACGCCGTGGCCGATGTGGCGCTGTTCTGGCTGCTGCACAGTGTCAACAGTGCCTGGCCGGAGCTGGCGCGGCTGCGCGCGGCCCCGCAGCAGCATCCCGAGCAACTCTACCGTGTGCTGGCCCGGCTGGCGGGCGCGCTGCTGACGTTCTCGACCACGGAGACCCTGCAGGCCATTCCGGCCTACGACCACATGGCGCCAGAGCCCGTATTCGCGGAACTGGAGTCGATGATTCGACGGCTGGTGGATGCGGTAGTGCCGTCACGCGTCGTGCCGGTCGCGCTGGAACGGCTGCGGCCCACGATCTGGGACGGCAAGATCCTCGATGAGCGCCTGGTCGAGGGCACCGAGTACTACCTGTCGGTGCAGGCGGGCATGCCCGCGCACGCCTTGCTCGAACAACTGCCGCGCCTTTGCAAGGCGGGGGCGCCGGATGAAGTCTCGCAGATCGTCAACTCGGCGCTGCCCGGCATTCCGTTGCGGACGATGTCGCGCCTGCCTGCCGCCATTCCCGTGCGGATCGAAAACCAGTACTTCGCGCTTGACAGTGCCCACCCGGCGTTCCGGCGCATGCTCGACGCGCGGGCGTGCCAGTTCTATGTGCCGGCTTCCGTGCCGGACGTCTCGCTCGAACTCTTCGCGGTATTGCCGGCATGACAACTTCGCTTCCGATCTTTCCGCTCGCGCTACGCGATACGGCCCTGACTGTCGCTTCGCTGGCCGGCGGGGACAGGCCCGTGACCTTCGCGGCGTTCCGTGAAACGTGCCTGGGCCATATCGCCCGGCTGCGTGAGGAACTCCGGGCGGCGGGGCAATCCCCGGATGTCGTCGAGGACGCGATCTATGCGCAATGCGCGCTGATCGACGAGTTCGCGCTCCGCCACCTGGAAGGGGCGAGCCGGGACGAGTGGGAGCACGAGCCCTTGCAAGTCAAGGAGTTCCAGAGTCACGACGCGGGTGACGCGCTGATCGACCGCATCGAACGGCGCCTCGCAGCGCCCCAACCGGTGCTGCCGTTGCTCGCGGTCTTCCATGTGGTGCTTGGGCTGGGCTTCCAGGGGCGATTCGCCCTGAACGGCGCCACGGACCGCGCCGCATTGCTGCGCGCGCTCGATGAGCGACTGGCGCGCGCGGGGCTCGACCAGGGCAACGGGCCGGTCATTGTCACCCACGGCAAGGCACGCGCCGGCAGGCGCATCTCGCCGATTGCATGGGTGGTGCTGGCGCTCGTTGGCGCCGGGCTGGTCTATCTGGCGCTGGACCGCTGGCTCGACGCGGCCATCGCGCGGCTGGCTGTTTGAAGGGCGCGACGTGACCGGTTATCCCTATCGCACCTTGGCCGGCTGGATCGCGGCGCTTTGTCTGGCGTGGCTCGGATTCAGCTCGCCGTGGTCGACCACGTGGAATTTGCTGCTGGGGCTGTTCGTCGTGGCGCTGATGTTGGTGGCGATGATTGTCGCCACGCGGCGCGGGCGTGCTGGCCGTCAGGCCTCGCAGGCGGTGCTGGTCGCCGTGAACGCGTCACTCGATGTATTGCCCGGCGACATGCGCCGGAATACGCCGCTCGTGCTCGCCGTTGGTGAGCCGGACGGCGCTTTGGTGCGGGCATTCGGCGACGAATTGGTCCGTATCACCGAGTCCGCGATCTGGGTACGTGTGGGCGACCCGTCGCGGCTGGCTCACGTGGCGGATGCCCTGAAGCGCTGGCGCGACGGGCAGGGCCCGGACGCCGTGGYRTGCCTGACSGCCGCCGACCRGATCCGAGACGCCGCAACGCTGAGCGCGCGCCTCGGCCGTTTGCGTCACGCGATTGGCGAGGCGAGCCGCGCCGTCGGCTATCCGCTGCCAGTGTGCATCGCGGTCTACGGCGAGGACGCCGCAGGTCCGCCGGACGAAAGCCCATGGTTCGGTATGTCTGGCGAAGCGATGCCGGCGGACGAGGCATGGATCGCGCAAGTCGCGGCGAGCCTCGACCAGTACGCCCGCGCCGCCAAGCCGGCCGACCGCGCCGCACGTTGGTATCGCGCTAATCGGCTGCACGCCCTAGCCAGATGGGCGCAATCGACGTTGTTGCCGCGCTTACGGGACGACAGCCGCGACGGCCACCGTACGGGAAGGCCGGTGCAGGTGGCCGCTGTCGGCGCGATCGCGGTAYGCGGCACGCCAGCCGACAACTCGCTGTTTGCCAGTGCCGTGGCCCGCATCACCGGTCTGGTCGGAGCCCGCCCGGCACAAGAGGGCGGCAGCGGTCGCTACCCACTGCCGGACCCGYTGATCCGTGGCATCGGTCGACAGCCGGCGCGGCGCGCGCTGCCACGTGCGCTGGCGCATGGCTTCGCGTGGTTCGCGGTGGCGTTCTGCGCGGCTGCGGCCGCCTCGGCGTGGCAGAACCGGGCGCTGGTGGCGCGCGTCACCGGCAATATGGACCGCTATCGCGCGTTGGCGCCGGCACAGGACGCCGCGCGTATCGATGCGCTCAAGGTCATCAAACGCGACCGGGACGAACTCGACCGCCACGCCCGCAACGGCGTGCCGCTGCGGCTCGGCYTCGGTCTGTATCGCGGGGCCGCGCTGCGTGCGCCAATCGACACGCTGATCGCCGGCTACCGCCCGCCGCCTCCGCCGCCGGCCACGATCGAGCTGGACAGCCTGTCGCTGTTCCGCAGCGGCAGCGCCACCCTGAATCCCGGCTCCAACCGCGTGCTGATCGGTGCGCTGGAAATGATCCGGGCGCATCCGGACAAGCGCGTGCTGGTGGCCGGCCATACCGATGCCACCGGCAACCCGCGCAGCAACCTGCGCCTGTCGGAGGCCCGCGCGGTGTCCGTCCGCAACTGGCTGGCCGATGCCGCCGGCTTGCCGTTGACGCATTTCGCGACGCAAGGCTACGGCGACACCCGCCCGAAGGCGGGCAATGACACGGAGGCGGGCCGCGCCGCCAATCGCCGTGTGGAAATTACCCTTGTTCCCGATTGCCGTGACGGCGATCGGGTCACTTCTGGCCAGTCGGCCTGTTCATTTCAGCAGAAGGAGTAAGTAAATGGCAATTCCCGCATACATGTGGATCAAGGACGATGGTGGCGCCGACATCAAGGGTTCGGTCACGGTTTCGGGCCGCGAGGGCAGCGTCGAAGTGGTGGCGTTCGATCACGCGGTCAAGATCCCGACGGACGCCAACACCGGCAAGCTGACCGGCACGCGCGTGCACGAGCCGATCGTCTTCACCAAGGAGACCGACGCCTCGACGCCGTATCTCTACAAGGCCGTCTCCAGCGGCCAGACGCTGAAGGCGGTGGAGATTCGCTGGTACAAGATCGACGACGCCGGCAAGGAGAAGGAGTACTTCAACACCAAGCTCGAGAACGTCAAGGTGGTCGGCGTCACGCCGAAGATGCACGACATCAAGAGCCCGGCCTTCGAGAAGCACAACCACCTCGAGAGCATCGAGCTGCGCTACGAGAAGATCACCTGGTCGTACAAGGACGGCAACATCATCCACGCCGATAGTTGGAACGAGCGTGCCTGAGTAAGGTCGGGCCGGCCTCGCGCCGGCCCCTCGGCCCCTCGGCCGCGCCGCCGGCCGCCCCATCCCTCGACCCCGCATTCTTCCCGCCCATCGCCATCCCTCCSTCATGAYTGCCCGCGACYATTCCCCGTTCCTGCGCCGCCTGAACCCCCATTGCGCCCGCGCGCTGACCGAGGCGGCCAGCCTTTGCGAAACCCGCGCCCACCGGGACATCGAGGTCGAGCACTGGCTGATCAAGCTGCTCGAACTGGGCGAGGGCGACCTGCTGGCGATCCTGCGGCGCTATGAAATCGATGTCGATGCCATCTGGAATGCCTTGCTCGTCGCCATCGACCGCCTGCCGCATGACCTGCGCGGCCGGCCCGGGCTCTCGCCGCGCGTGGGGCAGTGGCTGGAGGCGGCATGGATGCGTGCGTCGCTCGCTGCGGCGGCACCGGGTGACACCGACATTCGCTCGGCGCACCTGCTCGCCGCGCTGGTGGAAGCGCCGCATTGGCTGCGCGCGCCGGATGCCTGGCCGCTGCTCAGCATCWCCGCCGCGCAGATCGAACGACTGATGCCGGAGCTGGATCAGATATCGAGCGAGGCGCACRGGCTGCCCGAGATCCTTCCCCTTCCGACCGACACCCCGGCCGTGGCGCACCTCCCCGACAACCCSGTGCTGGGCCGCTTCACCATCGACATCACCGCCAAGGCCCGTGCCGGGCAGATCGATCCGGTCTTTGGCCGTGATGTCGAGATCCGGCAGATGATCGACATCCTCGCGCGGCGCCGTAAGAACAATCCGATCCTCGTGGGCGAGCCCGGCGTCGGCAARACCGCRCTGGTCGARGGGCTCGCGCTGCGTATTGCGGAGGGCGATGTCCCGGCGATCATCGCCAACACCAGTGTGCTGACGCTTGACCTCGGCCTGTTGCAGGCCGGCGCCGGCGTCAAGGGCGAGTTCGAGCAGCGGCTCAAGCAGGTGATCGAGGCGGTGCAGCAGTCGCCGACGCCAATCCTGCTGTTTATCGACGAAGCCCATACGCTGATCGGGGCAGGTAACAGCGCTGGCGGCGCCGACGCGGCCAACCTGCTGAAGCCGGCGCTGGCGCGGGGCGAGCTGCGGACCATTGCGGCGACCACGTGGTCCGAATACAAGCAGTATTTCGAACGGGACGCGGCACTCGAACGCCGCTTCCAGATGGTGAAGGTGGACGAGCCCGACGACGCGGCCGCGTGCCTGATGCTGCGCGGCCTCAAGGAGCGCTATGCGCGGCACCATGACGTGCATGTCACCGATGCGGCGGTCGTCGCCGCCGTGCGCCTCTCGCGCCGCTACCTGACCGGGCGCCAGTTGCCCGACAAGGCGGTCGACCTGCTCGATACCGCCGCCGCGCGGGTGCGCATGAGCCAGGACGCCACGCCGATTGCCTTCGCCCGGTGCGAGGCCGAGCGCGCGGCGCTGGAGACCGAGCGGGCTGCGCTGGCGCAGGACGAGGGCGCCACGGGCATCCGTGAYGCCGCACGGATCGGCGCCATCGACAGCCGGCTGGAGGCGCTGGACGGCGACCTCGCCCGATTCACGCAGACGCTCGCCGCCCAGAAGGCCGCAACGGAAACCCTGTTCGGCCTGCGTCGCCAATGGCARGCCGCGGACGAGGCGCTGCGGCAGGACCTCTCCCCATCGATCGAAGCCGCCCACCGCGCGGTGGGTTCGGCCGGGCAGGCCGCCCTGATCCGCGCCGAGGTGGATGAGCACGCGATTGCCGAAGTCATCGCAGACTGGACCGGCGTGCCGGCCGAGAGCCTGCTGGCCAGCGAACTGGCCACGCTGCTGGACCTGGAGGCCAACCTGGGCAGCGTGGTGGTGGGTCAGGACGAGGCGCTCGCAGCGCTCGGCAAGCGGCTGCGGGCGGCGAAGGCGGGGCTCAAGGCCGAGGACGCGCCGATCGGCGTGTTCCTGCTCGTGGGGCCCTCGGGCGTCGGCAAGACCGAGACGGCGCGGGCGCTGGCCGACCTGATGTTCGGCGGCGAGCGGGCGCTGATCACCATCAACCTGTCCGAATACCAGGAAGCGCATACGGTGTCGCAGCTGAAGGGCTCGCCGCCCGGCTACGTCGGCTACGGCGAGGGCGGCGTCCTGACCGAGGCGGTGCGCCAGCGCCCCTACAGCGTGGTGTTGCTCGACGAGGTCGAGAAAGCCCACCGCGACGTGCTGAGCCTGTTCTATCAGGTGTTCGACCGTGGATTTATGCGCGATGGCGAAGGCCGGGTGATCGATTTCCGCAACACGGTGATCGTGATGACGTCGAACCTGGGCAGCGACCAGATCCTGGCCGCCACGGACGCCGTGACCGAGGCCGGCGGCGCGGCGACCCCCGGCATGCTGATGGAGGCGATCCGCCCGACGCTGGTCGAGCATTTCCAGCCCGCGCTGCTGGCGCGCTTCCAGACCGTGGTGTTCCGGCCGTTGGCCGCCGGGCCGATGGCGACAATCGTACGCATGAAGCTGGATAAGGTGAGCGAGCGGGTGGCGCGCCGGTTCGGCGTGCCGCTGCGTTACGACAATGGGCTGGTGGACGCGCTGGTCGCCGCCTGCCTGTTGCCGGACACCGGCGCGCGCAATATCGACAGCCTGCTCGACCAGCAGATCMTGCCGGTGCTGGCCCGCGAGCTGCTAATAAGAATGGGGAACAAGACAGCGGAGACGAGCGCCCCGGCCACGATCCGGCTGACCTTCTCGGACGCAGACGGCATCGGGCTGGAATTCGATGAGGCTGGCCAGTAATGGCCGGCGGTCCGGGCCTGTTCGAGGCCGTGACAGGGCATTTCGCGAATGGGGTGCCGGTCGAGGAATTCGATTTGGCGACGCAGACCTTCCTGTCCGTCCAGGACAATATCCAGCGCATTCTGAACAGTCGGCGCGGCGGGCTGGCTCATCTGCCGGACTATGGGCTGGGCGACCTGTCGCGCATCTACCGGCACCTGCCCGCGTCGGCCCACACGCTCAAGCGGGAGATTGAAACCACGCTGCTGCGCTACGAGCCGAGGCTCCGGGGCATCGATATCGACATCGACGATACCGAGCCCGGGATGCTGCTGAGTTTCACGATGACCTGCCACCTGCGCCGCGCCGGGCTGGTGCGCTTCGGCACGCATTTCATGCCTGACGGCAAGACCCGGCTGACGCTGCTGCGCGCGGTGCAGGACCGCGACTGAGGGGCTACGGCTAACGCCGTTCAGTCGACCTGGGCGCCCGAGGCCTTGACGATCTTGCCCCATTTGTCGATATCCGCACGCAACATGGTCGAGAACTGCTGCGGCGTGCCGATGAGCACCTCGGCGCCCTGCGCGGCGAGCTTGTCGCGCAGCGGTGCGTCGGCCAGCGCGGCCTGCAAGGTCTTGGCGAGCTTCTCCGTCACCGCCTTCGGCGTGCCGCGCACGGCGAACAGGCCAACCCAGAGATCGCCGCTATAGCCGGGCACGGTTTCGCTGATGGCCGGGATGTCCGGCGCGAATGGCGACCGCTTGGCCGAACTCACACCCAGCGCCCGCACCTTGCCGGCCTTGATATGGGCCAGCACCGAGGGCAGGCTGGCGAAGGCCATCGGCACCTGGTTGCCGAGCACGTCGTTCAGCGCCGGCGCCACACCCTTGTAGGGCACATGTTCAAGCTTGATGCCGGCCATGCTGTTCAGCATCTCGCCGAGCAGGTGGTTCAGCGTGCCATTGCCGGCCGACGCATAGCGATAGAAATCCGGCTTGGCCTTGGCCATCGTGATCAGCTCCGYCATCGACTTGGCCGGGAACGCGGGATTCACGACCAGCACGTTCGGCACCGTCGCCACGGGGGCGATCGGCTCGAAATCCTTGATCGGATCGAACGGAATCTGGCGATAGAGCGACGGGTTGATCGCCTGYGTGCTGCTGATGGTCATCAGCAGCGTGTAGCCATCGGCCGTGGCGCGCGCGGCGGCCTGGGTGCCGATGTTGCCGCCGGCGCCGGGACGGTTCTCGACCACCACCTGCTGGCCCAGGCGCTGCGACAGATCGGCGGCCACCAGCCGGGCRACGATRTCGTTGGTGCCGCCCGGCGCCTGGGGCACGATCATCTGGATGGGCTTGCTGGGATAGGTGTCGGCGTGGGCGCTGCCCACGGCGGCCAGCGTGAGAGCCACGGCCATGCCGGCGAGGGCGGGAAGGGTGCGAAGCATTGTTGTCTCCTATGGCGGGCGGTTATCTGGGATGTCGGTCCCGCCCATGCTGGCGCCCACTCTAGCCGAGGCCGGTGCGCAGGAGAAATTCAATCGCCGACTATGGCCATAAGGATTTCTTATCGGCTGGCAGGTGCCGTAGGGGCGGGCGGCGGCGCCAGSGAGCCGCCCTGGGCGATGCGCGCTGCAACGATCTCCCGCAGGATGTCGGCGACGGCTTCGGCCGCATTCGAACGCGGCAGCGCGCGCGGCCAGCACAGGGACAGCGTGCGGCGCAACTCCGGCAGGATCAGGCGACGCCCGATGCCCCCCTCGGCATCGCCAGCCCCATCCCCATTCCCTTCTGCGCCCGGACTCTCGCCCAGCGACGACGCCGGCAGCACCGTGCAGGCCAGCCCCTCGCGGGCGGCGGCCAGCAGGAAGGGCAGCGAATCGAGGTCCGCCACCACGTTCAGGGCGATACCGGCCTTGGCGAAGCTTCGCTCCACCA
Source organism: Cupriavidus sp. KB_39 (assembly GCF_052114485.1). Lineage (NCBI taxonomy): Bacteria > Pseudomonadati > Pseudomonadota > Betaproteobacteria > Burkholderiales > Burkholderiaceae > Cupriavidus > Cupriavidus sp. KB_39. The sequence continues at coordinate 32,024 of NZ_JBFREV010000042.1, read as the reverse complement.
CCTCGCGCAGGCCCTGCGAGCCGCTGGGCAGCACCAGCGGCATGCCGTCGAGGGCCTTCAGTGCGATGGTGGCCGAGCGGGTGGCGCGCCCGGGCGGCGTGCCGATCAGGTAGAGCGGTTCGCTGGCCAGCGGCTCGGGCTCCACAGCGCGCGACGCCGTGTCGCGGAACAGGATCGCGAAGTCGAGCCGGTTCTGGTTCAGCAGCTCGGAGATATAGCCGCTCATGCTCTCGAACAGTTGCAGCCGCACCTGCGGATAGCGCTGCCGCACGGCCCGCACCAGCGGCATGCCGAAGGCCGCCGCCGCCGTGGTCGGCAGGCCGATGGCGACGTTGCCGGAGATTTCCGAGCCGGCCACCCGGACGTCCGCCCCGGCCATCTCGACCTGGCGCAGGATATTGCGAATGTGACGATAAAGTGTCTTGCCGGCCTCGGTCGGCCGTACGCCCTTGGCGCCGCGATGCACCAGCGGCACGCCGAATTCCTCCTCGAGCGCGGCCAGTTGCTGGCTCAGCGCCGGCTGCGCCACGCACACGACCTCGGCGGCGCGCGTCAGGCTGCCGTGGTCGACGATCGCCACGAAATACCGCATTGCCCGGATRTCCATCGCTGCTGCCTCCTGCCCCGTTCGYCGGGTGTCGTCTCGTTGAGGGTATTGATTCTACTTATGGAGGCTTCGGCAATCCCTATTTCACATAGTCGGGGCGCGCGGGTAGATTGGCGGCATCGAGCACCCCCGGACCCATCGCCATGACCCGACCCCTAGCCGGCATTACCGTCATCTCCCTCGAACAGGCGATTGCCGCGCCGTTCTGCACCCGCCAGCTGGCGGACCTCGGCGCACGCGTGATCAAGATCGAGCGGCCCGGCCCGGGGGATTTCGCCCGCGCCTACGACACGCGCGTGCGCGGCCTGTCCTCGCACTTCGTCTGGACCAACCGTTCGAAGGAAAGCCTGACGCTGGATGTGAAGGCGCCCGGCGCCGCGCCGGTGATGGAAGGGCTGCTGGAGCGCGCGGACGTGCTGGTGCAGAACCTCGCCCCGGGCGCGGCGGCCCGGCTCGGGCTGGATTACGAGACGCTCTCGGCCCGCTATCCGCGCCTGATTGTCTGCGACATCTCGGGCTACGGCGGCGACGGCCCCTACCGCGACAAGAAGGCTTACGACCTGCTGGTGCAGAGCGAATCGGGGTTCGTCTCGGTGACCGGCACGGCCGAGGAGGGCGTCAAGGCGGGTGCCTCGGTGGCGGACATCGCCGCCGGCATGTACGCCTATAGCAATATCCTGGCGGCGCTGATCGAGCGCGGCCAGACCGGGCGCGGCAAGCGGATCGACGTGTCGATGCTGGAGTCGATGGTCGAGTGGATGAGCTTCCCGATGTACTACGCGTTCGATGGCGCCGAGCCGCCGCCGCGCGCAGGCGCCGCCCACGCCACCATCTACCCCTACGGGCCGTTCCCGACCGGCGACGGCAAGACCGTGATGCTGGGGCTGCAGAACGAGCGGGAGTGGTCGGTCTTCTGCAAGACCGTGCTGGGCGAGCCGGCGCTGGCCACGCATGCCGCGTTCGCCACCAACAGCCTGCGCAGCGCCAACCGCGCCCAGTTGCGGGCGCGGATCGTCGAAGCGTTCTCGCATATGACGGCGGAGCAGGTGGTGCAGCGGCTCGAGGAGGCCAAGATCGCCAACGCCAACGTCAATACCATGGCCGATGTCTGGCACCACCCGCAGTTGGCCGCCCGGGAACGGTGGCGCACCGTGGCGTCGCCGGTCGGCGAGATCCCGGCGCTGCTGCCGCCGGGCCTGACCGATGCGCGCATGGATCCGATTCCCGCAGTCGGCGAGCATACCGATGCCATCCTGTCGGAAATCGGCTGTTCCGCCGCGCAAGTGGCCCAACTTCACGCCGAYGGCGTGGTTTGATCAGGAGCCGACCATGACTACCCCCCGCGTACCGCGCAGCTACCTGTTCGTTCCCGCCTCCCGCCCCGAGCGCATCGGCAAGGCCCTGTCGGCCGGCGCCGATGCGGTCATTGTCGACCTGGAGGATGCCGTCGCCCCCGATGCCAAGGCCGAGGCCCGCGCGGGGCTGTCCGACCCCTGGAGCGGCCTGCGGACTGCCGCCCAGGTCGGCGGCGTGCAGCTTTTTGTGCGCGTGAACGGCGCCGATACCGCATGGTTCGCCGACGATCTCGCCTGGTGCCGGGCGCATCAGGTGCGCCAGATCATGCTGCCGAAGGCCGATGCCACCGCGCTGGCCGCCCTCCACGCCGAGCTGCCGGRCGCCCACTGCCATGCCCTGCTGGAGACCGCCGCCGGGTTTGCCGACCTGTACGACGTGGCGCGCGCGCCCGGCGTCACCCGGCTGGTGTTCGGCAGCATCGACCTGATGTTCGATCTCGACGTGGCCGACGATGGCGAGCCGCTGCATCACTTCCGCAGCGAGTTGGTACTCCATTCGCGCGCGGCCGGGCTGCCGGCGCCGGTCGACGGGGTCTGCACCGCCATCGGCGATGCCGAGGCGCTGGCGGACGACACCGCCCGGGGCCGCCGCTTCGGCTTCGGCGCCAAGCTGCTGATCCATCCGAACCAGGTGGAAGGCGTGCATGCGGCGCTGGCGCCGTCTGCCCAGGAAGTGGCGTGGGCACGGCGCGTGGTGGACCAAGCCGCCGCCGCGCAGGGCGCGGCCATCGCCGTGGACGGCAAGATGGTGGACCGCCCGGTGCTCGAACGTGCGCTGCGGATCGTCGCCGCAGCGCCGGGCCCAGCGGCGCCATCCGCCTCATCCGCCACCTCCGCCTGAACCGGGCGCAGCGCCAATCGGTGTTTTCCCGACCCACACGTTGGGCGAATTTGGGTGGGAATGCCGACAAGATGAAAGCCGTTTGTAATGAGATTGCGATTGAATGCGCACGGGAGATCGTGCGCGGCAAGGCAGCGCGGCTAAAAGAGCGGGTTCCCGGGGAGCGATGAAAGAAAATCGCCCGCCCGGTGCACCGTTCGGCTGGCACGGTCGTTTACGTCAGACCGAAGTGACATTGAGCCAGACCGATCGTGCATTTTTCAGTTTCCCGCGCCGCCATGGCCGTGCTGCTGGCCGTGGCAGCCGTTGCTGGCCACGCCGCCAGCCAGCCGATGCCCCCAGACGGCCCCTGTGTGCCGCCACCGGCCAAGGCCACGCTCACACTTGCCCAGGCGCGGCTTGACGCCCAGCGCTGCAATCGCGACATCATTGCCGCCCGGCGCGGCGAGGAAGCCAGCCAGGCCGATGTCCAGATCGCCTCGCAACGGCCGAATCCGGTCCTGAGCCTCGGTGTCACTAATATCAATCCGCATGCGGGGGTGGGATCGGGCAGCCTGCGCAGCAAGACGGTGGATTCCACGCTGCGCATCGATCAGGTCATCGAAACCGCCAACAAGGGYAACCTGCGCGTGGACGCAGCCCGCAAGGCYAGCGCCGCCGCCGGGGAGACCACCCAGGCCATCGTGGCGCAGCAACTCGGCGCGGTGGACCAGGCCTGGTACGAAGCCGTGGTCAGCCAGACCCGGCTGGAAGTGCTGACCGAGACCGTCGGCCTCTATTCCCGCACCCAGCAAGCCAATGAGACCCGGCTGAAGGCCGGCGATATTTCCCGCGCCGACGTCACCAAGCTCCAGCTGGAAACGCTGCGCGCCCAGAGCGACCTGCGCAACGCCCAGGCTGACCACGCCAGCGACAAGGCCGCCCTGGCCGCCGCCATCGGTGTGCCGGGCACGCTGATCGACAACCGACTCGTGCCGGACTGGCCGGCGCTGGACACCCCGGTCCCRCCGGTGGACCCCGACGTGCTGCAACGCCGCCCCGACGTGACCGCCGCCGAAGCCCGGCTGGCCGCCGCCGCCGCCTCGCGCGACCTGGCCCGCGCCGGCCGCGTGCCCGATGTGACGGTGGGCGCGCAGGCCGAGCACTATCCGCAATCGCCCACTAATACCTATGGCGATGGCAACAGCTACGGCGTGTTCATCTCGATCCCGCTGTTTGTGCGGCACAGCAATGGCGGCGAGGCCCGCCGCGCGGAGGTGGATTACTACGCCGCGCTGGACGACCGCAACCGCATCCTGCTGGAGGCGCAGAACGACATCGAGCGCCTGCGCAGCCAGCTAGAGGCCGCGCGCGCCACGCTSCARCAGATGCAGGCCGCCGTGCTGCCGGCCGCCGAGTCCGTCGCGAACAGTGCCGAATTCGCGTACACGAAGGGCGCCACGGGCGTGCTGGACCTGCTCGACGCGCGCCGCGCGCTGCGCCAGACCCGCGTGGACGCCGTCGAGGCGCAGGGCAACTACGCCAAGGCGCTGGCCGCCTACCGCACCGCGCTGCAAGCTACCAATTCCGATATCAACAAGCTTCCCCAGGTCCGTACCGATGCGTCGCGTCCATAACATGCTGTCTTCGTCCCAGTGGTTCCGTCCTCTCCGCCTGGCAGCCGTCGGGTCACTTTGCGCGCTGGCGCTGGTCGCCTGTGGCAAGAAGGAGGCACCCGTGGCCGATGACGACCCCAAGGTCAGCGGCCAGACCATCCAGTTTCCGGAGTCGGTGAAGACCCTGCCCGGCATCGTCGGCCAGCCGGTGAAGCTGGGCGGCGACCGCATGCTGAGCCTGCCGGGCCGGCTGGTCTGGAACGAGGACAAGACCGTACGCGTGACCACCCCGTTCGCGGGCCGCGTGATGGACATCCTCGTGCAACCCGGCGCGACCGTGAAGGCCGGCCAGCCGCTGGCGACGCTGACCTCGCCCGACTATGGCCTGGCCCAGGCCGATGCCCGCAAGGCCGCCGCCGACAGCGCCGTGGCCGCCAAGTCCCTGGCACGCCAGCGCGAGCTGTACGGCGCCGGCATCGTCGCCCAGAAGGAACTGGAGCAGGCGCAGGCCGATAGCGCCCGTGCCGCCGCCGACCAGCAACGCACGCAGGCGGCGCTGCGCATGTACGGCGCGGCCGCCGGTGGCGATGCGGTGAACCAGCGCTTCGCGCTGCGCAGCCCGATCGAGGGCCTGGTGGTGGAGCGCAATATCAACACGGGCATGGAACTGCGCCCGGACCAGGCGCCCAGCTCGCCGCTGTTCCTGATCACCGACCCGACCACGCTCTGGGCCCAGGTGGATGCGGCCGAGGCGGACCTCGGCCTGTTCAAGCCGGGCGTGACGGTGCAACTGACCAGCGCCGCCTATCCGGGCGAGACGTTCCAGGGCACCGTGGTCAAGATCGCCGATTACGTGGATCCGTCGTCGCGCAGCATCAAGGTGCGGCTGACCGTGCCGAACGCGGACCGCCGCCTGAAGGCCGAGATGTTCGTCACGGCGCGCCTCCAGGCCGCCTCGTTCAAGGGGATCGCGGTGCCGTCGAAGGCCGTGTTCCTGGCTGACAACAAGAACTACGTGTTCGTCCGCAAAGGCACGAACACGTTCGAGCGGCGCCTGGTGAAGACCGGCGTGTCACTGCCGGGCATGACCGAGGTGCTGGAAGGGCTGACCGACGGCGAGGTGGTGGTCACCGACGGCAACCTCTATCTGCAGGACATCCTGCGTGACGCCACGGCGGTCAATGCGGCGCGCGCGTCCGCCAAGTAAGGGAATGGCGGACACATGATCTCCCGTATCGTCAACTTTGCGCTGCACCAGAAGCTGTTCGTCTGGCTCGGCCTGATCATCTTCGTCGCCGGCGGCCTGGCCGCCTTCAAGAACCTGCCGATCGAGGCCTTCCCGGACGTCTCCGACATCCAGGTCAACATCATCACGCTCTACCCGGGCCGTGCGGCCGAGGAAGTGGAGCGGCAGGTCACGATCCCGATCGAGACCGCCCTGGCCGGCACGCCGAACTCGGTGCGGGTGTTCTCGCACACCCAGTTCGGCCTGTCGTTCATGATGGTCACGTTCAACGACAAGGCCACCGACGTCACCGCCCGCCAGCAGATCATCGAGCGGCTGCGCAGCGTGGACCTGCCCGACGGCGTGCATCCGGACCTCGCGCCGCTCTCCACGGCCATCGGCGAAATCTATCGTTTCCGGCTGACCGGCAAGGGCTATTCGCCGCAGGAACTGCGCACGCTGCAGGACTGGGTGGTCGAGAAGAACCTGCGCCAGGTGCCCGGCGTGGCCGACCTGGTGACGATTGGCGGCAGCATCAAGCAGTACGAGGTGAACCCGAACCTGGCGCGGATGCGCGATGCSGGGATCTCGYTGTCCGAACTGTTCACGGCGCTCCAGCGTGGCAACTCGAACGCCGGCGGCGGCGCGGTGGCGCATGGCCGGCAGCAGTTCCTGCTGCGCTCACTGGGCAGCTTCCGCACCTCGGCGGACATCGCCAACGTGGTGGTGAGCGAGAAGAACGGCACGCCGATCCTGGTCAAGGGCATCGCCGAGGTGAAGGTGGGCTCGGCGCCGCCGCAGGGCCTGATGGGGCAGGACGACGAGGACGATATCGTCTCTGGCATCGTGGTGATGCGCAAGGGCGAGAACCCGTCGATCGTGCTGGACGCGCTGAAGCAGAAGATCGACCTGCTCGACAGCACGATCCTGCCGAAGGGCGTGAAGATCGTGCCGTACTACGACCGCTCCACGCTGATCGACAAGACCCTGCACACGGTGTTCGGCAACCTGGTGGAAGGCGCGCTGCTGGTGATGGCGGTGCTGTACCTGTTCCTCGCCAACGTGCGTGCGGCGGCCATCGTGGCGCTGGTGATTCCGCTGGCGCTGCTCTCCACCTTCATCGGCCTGACCTGGGTGGGCATTCCGGCCAACCTGCTGTCGCTCGGCGCGATGGACTTCGGCATCATCGTGGACGGCGCGGTGATCGTGGTGGAGAACATCTTCAAGCGGCTGGGCGAGCTGAAGGAGCAGCAGATCCAGGACAACAAGGCGCGGCTCAACGCCATCCTGCTGGCGACGACCGAGGTGGGCCGGCCGACCGTGTTCTCGATGGTGATCATCATCGCGGCGCACATCCCGATCTTCACGCTGCAGCGCCATGAGGGCAAAATCTTCGCGCCGATGGCCTATACGGTGACMGGGGCGCTGATCGGCTCGCTGATCATCTCGCTGACGCTGGTGCCGCTGCTGTGCCACCTGCTGCTGAAGAAGAACATCGCGCACGAAGACAACTTCATGGTGCGCCACTGCAAGCGGCTCTATGAGCCGATGCTGAAGTGGGCGCTGGACCACAAGAAGATGGTGGTTGGCATCGCGCTGGGTTTGCTGGTCGCCACCGTGGGCGTGGGCAAGTTCCTCGGCAGCGAGTTCCTGCCGGAGCTGGACGAAGGCTCGATGTGGGTCAGCTTCGACCTGCCGGCGTCGGTCTCGCTGGATGAGGCCCGCGACCAGGCGCGCAAGCTGCGGACCGTGATCCGCCAGACGCCCGAGGTGAACACCACGATCTCCAAGGTGGGCCGCCCGGACGACGGCACGGATCCGAAGCTGATCAACACCGTCGAAATCCTGGTGGACCTGAAGCCGGACCAGAAGTGGCGGGCCGGCTACGACAAGCGCAAGATCATCGAGGAAATCAACCGCAACCTGCGCCAGATGCCCGGCATCGAGCCGAACTTTTCGCAGCCGGTGCGCGACAACATTCTTGAGAGCATCTCCCAGATCAAGGGCCAGATCGTGATCAAGGTGCAGAGCGACAGCCTGCAGCAGAACAAGCAGGTAGCGGACCAGATCCTGGCGAACGTGCAGTCGGTCAAGGGCGTGATGCGCGCGTTCATCGACCGCGACGGCGAACTGCCGCAGTACGTGCTGGAGTTCGATCGGGCCCAGGCGGCGCGCTACGGCATCAACGTGGCCGACGTGCAGGACCTGATGGAAACCGCGCTGGCCGGCAAGGCCGCCACGGAGCTGTGGGAGGGCGAGCGCCACTTCAGCGTGGCCGTGCGCCTGAAGGCGGGCGAGCGCGAACTGCCGAACCTGCCGAACATCTTCATGCAGACCGCCGATGGCGCGCAGGTGCCGCTGTCGCAACTGGTGACGTTCCGGGCCGCCTCGGGCGCCATGAACATCAGCCGCGAGAACGGCCAGCGCACCACGTCGATCGGCATCTTCATCCACGACCGGGACATGGGTAGCGTGGTGAAGGACATGCAGGCGCTGGTGAAGAAGAACGTCAACGCCGAGGACGTGAAAATCAGCTGGTCCGGCGAGTTCGAGAACCAGGAGCGCGCCATGGCGCGGCTGTCGATCGTGGTGCCGCTGTCGGTGCTGGTGATCTTCCTGCTGCTGTTCAACGCGTTCAAGTCGTTCAAGAGTGCCACGCTGATCATCTCGAACATCCCGTTCGCGCTGATCGGCGGCGTGTTCGCGCTGTTCCTGACCGGGATTCCGCTGTCCGTCTCGGCGGCGATCGGCTTTATCGCGCTGTTCGGCCAGGCCGTGCTGAACGGCGTGGTGATGGTGACGTACTTCAACCAGCTGCGCGATGAAGGGCTCTCCGTGCGCGAGGCCGTGCTGGCTGGCTCGATGGATCGGCTGCGGACCGTGCTGATGACGGCGATGCTGGCCATGCTGGGCCTGTTCCCGATGGCGATCTCGCGCGCGATTGGCGCGGAGACGCAGCGCCCGCTGGCCATCGTGATCATCGGCGGCCTGATTACGGCAACGATGCTGACGCTGATCGTGCTGCCGACGCTGTACGAGTGGATGGTGGGACGCTCCTGGCCGGACGAGGAGCCGGAGGACGAAGACCACAACCGGATCTCGCCCTCGCTGGCATCGTAAGCCCGCAGCATCGTGAATCGCCCCCGGTCCCCCGGGGGCGATTCACATTCTGGGCTTCGTTCCCGGAAACAGCGGCCACGCCATCAGCGCGATCACAGCAGTGCCGGCCCAGACCACCGGCCATGAGGTGGCCGCGAGCCAGTGCGGCAGGGTTAGTGGCGTGAGGAAGAATCCGAGGAACACGGCGGTATTCGCCATGCCGAGCGCCGTGCCCGCGCGCTCGGCCCCGGCCATGGCSGCCAGCTCCGCATARGCCACGCCRTGCCAGGCCGAGACGCAGATGCCGGCGAGGGCGATCATCGCCGGCAGCAGGGCCATCCACAGGCCGTGGGCGTTGCCGGCGCTGCCCTGGACGCAGGCCGCCAGCACCAGGAAGGCGGCCACCGACACCAGCGTGCAGCCGCGCAGATAGGCGCGACGGTTGCCACGGCGGTCGGTCCAACGGCCGCTCCACACGCGCATGGCCATCGCGCCGCCCTGCACGGCGACCATGGTGGCGGTGATGACGCCGAGCCCGGCGTGCGCAAAGTCGTGCAGGAATATCGACGCGAACGTCAGCACCGCGAACTGCGGCATGCAGAGCAGGCCGATGGCCGCGAYGATGCGCCAGATGCCCGGTTGCCGCAGGGGATTCGCCGTGGGAACCCGGCACGCCGGTGACGCCACGCAGCCTGCCGCCGGCGGCTCATGCAGCCATCGCCACGTCAGCCACGCCGACACGCCGCACAGCAGCGCTACCCATCCATAGACCCAGGTGAAGCCGACCGTCGAGGCGAGCCACGGCAGCGTGAGGGCGCCAATGCCACCGCCCAGCGGCACCGCCGTCTGCCGGATGCTCATGGCCAGCCCGCGTTCGCCTTCGCGGAACCAGCGCATCACGGCTCGGCCGCTCGCGCCATTGACACTCCCGCTCAACAGCCCGACGACCGCCATCGCACTCATCAGCCAGCCCAGCGGCGGCGCATGACCACCGGCCGGAGCGAGCCACAGCGCCATGACCAGCAGGGCGATGGCGGTGGAGGCGAGGCCGCCGAGCAGCACGGGGCGGTCGCCCCAGCGGTCCGCCGCCACGCCCCAGGGCAGTTCGGACAGGGCGACGCCGAAACCGAGCGCCCCGAGGGCGAGGCCCAGCTCGGCGTTGTCGAAGTGATACCCCGTCCGCAGCCAGACGGCGGTGGTGGGAATGCCGCTGGCGCCGGCCATCACGCTGGCATTGGCGGCGACGCCCACGCCGAGGACTTTCCAGCGGTGGCCTGCACCGAAGTGATGATTTGTCGACGCGGGCGCCGAGGCAAGGGTCTGGGATGACATGGCTGGTTKCCGATCGATGATTTGACCGGACCGAGTCTCTCACCCACAATTCATCCTGAATATCAGAAAATACKTMAATAATCGTTCGACAAAACAGGATGATCGATGTCACGCACGAATTTCGACGTCGCCGCCTTGCGTAGCCTGCTGGCGGGGATGGAGTTGGGCAGCTTCGCACGGGCGGCGGATCGCGTCGGGCGCTCCACGTCCGCCATTAGCGCGCAGATCAAGAAGCTGGAGGAGCAGGCCGGCACGGCGCTGTTCCGCAAATCCGGACGCGGACTGGCGCTGACGGCGGCCGGCGAGGCCATGCTCGGCTACGCCCGGCGGCTGGTGGACCTGAATGACGAAGCCGCGGCGGCGGTGCGCGGCGTGGATCTGGCGGGCGGCATCCGACTGGGCTTGCAGGAGGAATTTGGCGAAGGGCTGCTGCCCGACGTGCTCGGCAGGTTCACCCGCGCGCACCCGAAGGTGCGCATCGAGGCGGTGGTGGCGCGCAATGCCGAACTGCTGGCGCGGATCGATACCGGGCGGCTGGACCTCGCGCTGATCTGGTCCGATGGCGGTCTGGGATCGCCCGATCCGGGCATCCCCGGCTACGCGCTGGGCCAGCGCGCAGTCGAGCCCATCGACGAACCGCCCATGTGCTGGGTCGGCTCCGCGACGGCGCCGATGATCTGGGAACCGGGCGAGCCGCTACCGCTGATCGCCTTCGACCGCCCATGCCAGTTCCACGCCGCAGCCACGGCTGCGCTGGATCGCGCCGGCATTCCATGGCGCCTGGCGTTCTCGAGCCCTAGCCTCGGCGGGCTGTGGGCCGCCGCCGCCGCGGGCCTGGGGCTGACCGTGCGTTCCCGCTACGGCCTGCCTGCCAACGTGCGCGCGGTGCCAGCCGGGGAGGCCGGCCTGCCCGGGCTGCCGTCGCTACCGCTGGTCATGCTGCGGGCGGCGCCGATCATGCCGCCCGAGGTGGAGCGGCTGGCGGACATCCTGCTGGCGTCGTTGCGGGAAGCGCGGGCGGCTAGTCAGTCGTCGTAGCGGTGCCGGCTCGGCCGGCAAAGCACCGCGCCCAGCAGCACGCCAATCCCGAGCGCCATGCCGATGGCGCGCATCGGCTGCTTGTTCACGTACTCGGTCACGCACTCCTGGCCTTGCTGCCAGTTGTGACTGACCGTCGACTTGATCGAGTCCAGCGCCTGCGAGCCGCGCTCCGCCTTGGAGAGAAACGTCTTCTTGGCGGCGTCGACGGCCTCGCCGGTCAGATTCGGCAACTGCGAGAGCAGATCGTCGAGATCCTTGGCCAGCTGGTTGGTGTCGGCGCGCAGGTTGGCTCGCGCGGCGGATGCATCGGCGCTCGAGTTCTGTGGATTGAGGTTGTTCGGATCCATGCGTGTCTCCTGTCAGGCAGTGCGAAGGTGCGGGGGAAGGTGCGGGAAAGTYGATGCAACACATGCCTGCGCAGGTTCCGTACCAGCACACGCGCCGCCACCCCACTTGTGCGGCGCGCTCTCTAATATAGAAACGCCGTGGCAAGTTACCGGTGCTTGTAATTTGTCCGCGACGGCAAAGGGTGCGCGACACGCCGCCCCGGACCGCTGCACGCGCCCGGCAAGGCGGGCGCTCCCTCGGCACGCTCGTTGCGGATCACGGGTCCCACACCCCCACGCAAGGAGTTGCAGATGAACACCGCTGATCCCACCCTCACTTCCGGCCAGGGYGCCGGCATCGTCGGCTCCGGCGTGGGCGAAGGCCCCGGCCCCGAGGTGATGGCCGCATCGAGCCTCGACGACACCAAGGTCTATTCGTCCGACGGCGAGCACGTCGGCGAAATCTCGGAAATCATGATCGATGTCCCCCGCGGCCGCGTGGCCTACGCCGTGCTGAGCACCGGCGGCTTCCTCGGCATCGGCGACACCCTCCACGCCATTCCCTGGAGTGCCCTGGTCATGGACACCGACGCCAAATGCTTCCGCCTCGGCCTGACCGCGGACCGCATCAAGGACGCCCCAGGCTTCAACAAGGACAGCTGGCCCGGCATGGCCGATCCGCAGTGGGCGACTACGATCCATGAGTACTACGGGCGGGATCCGTATTGGACTGGAGTGGGTGGGGCGCTTTGAGCTGAGCGTTTGCTGGCTGGATAGGCGGCGGCCGTTGCAACGACGGCCGCCGTTTTTGTTTGCTCGTGGACTGTAACGGGACGGCGACCATGCGTTGTCAGGGCACGTCATTGAAATCTGATTTAAAAATGATTCATATCACTTATGACTCAGATTTGACGGAATCGTAAAAGCTGCCGGTTTTCCCGGAAACCGTTTGCTGGGGCGGACCCCACTTTCGGGCGGAACAGATTTGTGCCTTGGGATGGCGATGGAATCAGAAAAAAGTGGGGTATGCCGGACCCTGCGTAGTGCCGTACGCTCCGCCTCGCTTATAAAAAACTTACAACTGGTTACAAGTAGGCTCGCGGTAGTAGTACGGCGTTTCGCGCATCTTCTGTGCGAGTAGGACCCGAATTGCTGACGGCGGCCACGCGTGCGCCAGCAGCCGGGGTCCAGAATGAATCGTCTTTGTTACCGTCTCGTTTTCAACAAGACACGCGCCATGCTGATGGCCGTGCAGGAAACCGCAAGCAGTACCGGGTCCGGGCGGCGGGCTGGCCGGAAGGCTGTGGGGGGTGAGACGCGGCGGGTCTGGACGGGAAGCCTCTGCGTTGGCGTGCCCGTGCTGCAACTGGCAGCGTGGATGGCGATGGGGGTGCCGATGGTGGCCGGCGCGCAGATCGTCGCCGACCCCAATGCGGGCGCAAGCCGCCCCGGGGTTGTCCAGACGGCGAACGGCCTGCCGCAGGTCAAYATCACGCGGCCATCGGGGGCAGGCGTCTCCGTCAATCACTACAACCAGTTCGACGTCAACAAGGCCGGTGCCATCCTCAACAACTCGCCGGGCATCGTGGCGACGCAGCAGGCGGGCTACATCGACGGCAATCCCAACCTGCAGCCCGGCGGGTCAGCAAGGATCATCGTCAATCAGGTCACCAGCACGCTGCCCAGCCAGTTGCGTGGCTACCTCGAAGTGGCCGGCCCGCGTGCGGAAGTCATCGTGGCCAATCCCAACGGGATCCTGGTTGATGGCGCGGGATTCATCAACACGAGCCGCGCGACGCTGACGACCGGGATTCCGGTCTATGGCGGCAGTGGCAGCCTTGATGCCTTCCGCGTGACCGGCGGGCAGATCCTCGTCGAAGGCGGTGGCCTGCATGCCACGGGCGTGGATCAGGTGGACCTGATTGCGCGAGCCGTCAAGGCGAATGCCGCCCTGTATGCCAATAACTTGAACGTCGTGGCGGGTGCCGCCCAGGTGGATCGCGCGACGCTCTCCGCCTCGGCCATTGCGGGCAGTGGTCCGGCGCCATCCGTGGGCATCGACGTCAGCGAACTCGGCGGCATGTATGCCAACAAGATCCTGCTGGCGTCCACCGAGGCGGGCGTGGGGGTTTCCACGCGCGGCGTGGTGGCGGCGCAGGCTGGCGACCTTACGCTGACGGCGCAGGGGCGGCTGCAACTTGCGGGGCAGACCAATACGACCGGCGCGATGACCGTCAGCGCACGGGACGGGGTCGATAACAGCGGTACCACCTATGCCGGCCAACGGCTGGCACTCGGCACGCAGGGCGCGCTGACCAACAGTGGCACGCTCGCGGCGGGCGGCGGCCTCTCGGCGAACGCAGCGTCGATTGCATCGAGCGGCACGCTGGCGTCCGGCGTGGGCGCCGACGGCACCGTTTCGCAGGCCGGGACGCTGGCGCTGAATGCCAGCGGCGCGGTGCAGGCGAGCGGCAAGGTGCTCGCCGGGGCGGACGCTACGGTGCAAGGTGGTTCGGTGAATCTGGCCGGCAGCGAGACATCGGCCATTGGCGCCGTGCAGATCAAGGCCAGTCAAGGCGAGATTGATCTGCACGGCGCCACGCTTTCGGCGGGCGGTGCGCTCGGCGCTCATGCAAGCGGCGCCCTTGATGCGTCAGGTGCCACACTACGCGCCGGCGGAAGCGCGAATGTGACGGCCGCAAGCGTCTCGAACCGGAACGCGCAATTGATCGCGGACGGTGCCATCGACATCCGTTCGGCAGGCGCGGTCGACAACGCCGGCGGTGTGATGCAGGCGGGCGGTGGACTCTCAATGGACACGGCGTCGCTCGGGAATCAGGCAGGGCGTGTGGTCTCGCTCAATGGCGATGACTTGACGATCGCCGCACGAGGCACCATCGAAAACACTACTGGCACCACCGCGAGCGGAGCGCAGGGTGGGGTCATCGGTGGCAACGGCAGCGTGCGGGTCGATGCGGACGTGCTCGTCAATCACGGTCAGATCAATGCCGGGAGCGGCGCAAAGCTGCACGTGGACAGGCTTGACAATGATGCCGGCGCGGTCATCGCGGGCGGTGCCGCGGACATCTCCGCGTCCGGCGCGGTATCGAATCGCAACGGCATGATTTCCAGTGCCTCGGTGGATCTCAATGGCGGCACGATCGACAATCGCGGCGGCCGGATCGAGGCAGACGGCCTTGCACTCCGCACAACCGGCGACCTGAACAATGCGGGTGGAACGATTGCGCAATATGGGCCTTCCGATACGACGATTGTCGCTGGCGGTACGCTCGACAACACTGGCGGCTCCGTCGCCATCAATGGAAGCGGTGGGACCCTCGATGTTGGCACGCTGACCAACAAAGGCGGGAAGATCGCCCACGCRGGTGCTGGCCGAATGACCGTACTTGGCGAAAGGGGCGCTGCCGACAACACCGACGGCAGCATTCAATCGAACGGCACCATTGATGCTCGCCTCCTCGCTTTGGACAACACCAGGGGCGTCATCTCCGCGCAGGGCGATGTGAGCCTCGTCGCGGGGAACGGCATCACGAACCATCAGGGCGCCGTCTACGCTGACAAGTCGCTGAGCGTCGGAACCCTTCGCCAAATTGACAACGCGGCGGGCTCGCTGCAGGCCGGCGGCGATCTGACGCTGAGTGCGACAGGGGTCCTGTCCAACAATGGTGGAWCGATTTCCGCCAACGGCGCGGATTCCACCGTAAGCGTCACGGCTGCCGGGGTCGATAACACCGGTGGCCGGCTCACCAATGCGGGGGCCGGCGCAACCTCAGTCAGCACCGCAGGTTCGTTGAACAACACGGGGGGCACGCTGGGAGGGAACGGAAACACGACGCTCGCCGCCCGCGATCTTATCAACACCGGCGGCGGCAATGTCGCCGGTGGGGGCTCGCTCACGTTATCCGTCAGCAACAGCGTGGACAACCGTGGCGGCAGAATCTACGGCGGGCAGGCACTGACGATGCAGCAGGCCGGCGCCTACATGGATAACAGCGATGGCACGCTGCTGGGTGGAAAGAGCATCGCACTAAACGTGAGTGCGATGAACAACCTTGGGGGCAGCGTACGTGCCAACCAGGATATCGGCGTCGGCGGTGCATTGGCCGGCAGTGGCGAGATGACCGCCGGAGGTAACCTGAGCCTCGACGTCAACGGGGACTACGTCAATGACGCCGCCAACCGGCTGGCAGCAAATGGCGACCTCCGTGTGACGGCCACGGGCGCTGTCACCAACACCGGGCGCCTGGCTGCGCGGGAGGATCTGACGGTTCAAGGCAGCAAYGTGGTCAACGCCGCCGGCGCCACCATGACGGGCGCCACGACTAACGTCAGCGCCAGCGGTACGATCAGCAACGCTGGCCGGATCGACGGTGACGCTGTAATGACCAATAGCGCAGCGCTTGGTAACACGGGCACGATCATCGGCAACGCCATCCAGGTGCAAGCCAGCGATGTTTCCAACGCCGGGGCGGCCGCGATCATCGCTGGCGCATCGGATGTGAAGATCTACGCCAGCAATGCCGTCTCGAACACCGACGGCGCCACGATCTACAGCATGGGCAACCTCCAGATCGCTCGCGATGGCACGCGGGACGGCGGTGGCATGCCGGCGAACCAGATGAACGCGCTGGTCAATAGTTCGGCAACCATCGAGGCCGATGGGGATATCGACATCGCAGCGCGTTCGGTGGTGAACAAGCGCACGAGCATCGTGACGGAGGGTGGAACGCCGGTGGAGACGGCGCGGCAGACGTTGACGGCTTGGATGGCCGGATTCGAGGGCGATGGCAGAGGGGGCTACAACAGCCTTGTGTTTCCGCAGTGGCGCTGGAATTCGAACGAGGCGCCCATCAGCGCAGACATGATGAATGCGCTGAGGAACCCGATTACCGTCGAGGTCCCCAAGTCAGACGTTGTCTACGTCGACACCAGTAACAAGACGCTATCGTTCTCCAAGGCGCCGATAGACCAATATGAGGGGCAGTGGTTGTGCCCGGAGAACGGTGATTTCTGCGGAAACCTGCTTGTAGACAGGAACATCGCGTCAAATCCCGTGCAGTACTATCAGGCGATCGAAGACACGGGCGCCGGCTATAAGATCACGTTCTGGCCGAACTGGAACCCTGCTACGCAGATCCGGCCGGACCAGCAGATCGTCCGCTACGACCTCGGGCCGGACGTACACGACTACAGCGAAATCGCGCGTACCACTGTCACGATGACGGCTACTGACCGACTGATCAGTGCCACGGACGCCGGAAAAATCCAGGCACGCGGTGCCATTCGCATCAATGCGGACGGTGGCGCCATCCTCAACCAGTCATCGACAATGGCGGCGGGCGGCAACCTTTCGCGCCGTGCCGCGGGCGGCACCATTGACGATGTCGGTACGGTCCTGCAGCAGACGGTTACCACAACGAGTACCTCGACCTTCTACTGGCACCAGAAGAGCGGCGGAAACTCGGATCAGCAGACTGTGGTCTATGCCCCCGAGCCGCAGGCCCCGACCACGGTGGCAGCGCTCCCGAGCGTTGTAACGTCCAATCAGACCGTACAGACGAGCGCCCGGGATGTCTCCGTGGGTGCGGTGAACGCTGTCGGCGTGGATGTGAGCAGCAGCGGCGTGGCCGGCGGTGGCGGTAGCGGCGCGCACATCGATGGTGCGGCCGGCAAGACTTCGCGTCCGCAGACCTTGGGTACCGCCAGTGGCGGCATTCCGAACCTGCACCTGCCGACCAACGGGCTCTATACCTATCGCAGCGCGCCGGGCGATACCTACCTGGTCGCCACCGATTCGCGCTTCACCCAGTACAACAACTTCATCTCGAGCGACTACATGCTCGGCGCGCTCGGACTGGATCCTCAGCGTACCCAGAAACGCCTTGGCGACGGTTTCTATGAAGAAAAGCTGATCCGCGACCAGGTAACGGCGCTGACCGGAAAAACCTTCCTGACGGGTTACACCGACCAGATGGAGGAATACAAGGCGCTGATGAACAACGGCGTGACCTACGGCAAGGCCTTTGGCCTGGCGCCGGGGGTGGGTTTGACCGAGGAGCAGATGCGGCAGCTCACCACGGACATGGTGTGGATGGTGTCGCAGGACGTGACCCTGCCGGACGGAACGACGCAGTCAGTGCTCGTGCCCAAGGTCTATCTCGCGCAGGGCCCCGGCGTGGACCTCAACGCCACTGGTGCGCTGGTGGCGGGGAATGCCGTGGCGATCAACGCCACGGGGAACGTCAACAACAGCGGCAATATCGTCGGCGATGTGGCCACGCAGGTGCTGGGCACCGATATCGTGAACCGGGGCGCCATCGGCGGCACCACCGGCACGACGCTGGTCCAGGCCGCGCAGGATGTGCGCAACCTGGGCGGCCGGATTGGTGGGCAGGATGTGGTCGTCGCAGCTGGGCGTGATGTCATCAACGAGACGCAGACGATCTCTGCAGTGCAATCGGTCGACAGATCCAGTGCCAGCGCCACGGCCGTGGGTGGGCAGGCGGTCATCGAAGGCAAGGGCAATGTCGCAGTGCTTGCCGGCCGCGATGTGACGCTGGCCGGATCGACGCTGGCTGCAGGCGGCGATGCACTAATTGGTGCGGGCCGCGACATCAACATGGGCACGGTGGCCCTTGGCACAACGCAGGACACGCGCAACGGCCAAAGCTACAGCCACGATGCCGCGACCACCTACCAGGGGAGCGATGTCACGGCCGGCAAGGGTTTGACGGCTGTCGCCGGGCGAGACGTAGTCCTGGCCAATGCCGCCGTCAGCGCAGGCACGGATGCCACGCTGGTGGCGGGCCAGAACCTGGTCGTACTCAACACGACGGACTCGCAGGTCCATGCCGAAGCATCGCTGGGCGGCAAGAGTGCTTCCTACACCAAGTCGTCCTATGACGAGACGGTGCGCGGCAGCGAGATCGAAGCGGGCGGCAACGCCAAGCTGGCGGCYGGACAGACGGCGCTGGTCGGTACGGTACTTGCCGCCAACGGCATCGAGGCGACGCAGACGTCAGGCGCAGGCAGCGTGGCGGTCATCGGCTCAAGCGTGACGGCCGGCACGGGTGCGTCCGGTGGCGGCGTAACCATGGTCGCCACGGAAGACGTGATCGTGGCCGAGGGCCGTGAGGTGCATGCATCCAGTGCGGAGCAACGTTCGCGCAGTAGCGGGTTCCTGTCGCGCTCGTCGAGCCACGATGCAATCGCCAGCTACGCGGACGTGGGCGTGGGTAGCGCCATCAGCGGCAACACGGTCCAGGCAGTCGCTGGCAACGACCTGCTCATCCGCCAGAGCACTGTCACGGCAACGGATGCCGTTGACCTGACGGCAGCCAGAGGAAACGTCGTGATCACGGCCGGCGAAAACGTTCGCGAAGTGACCGAGACGCACGAGCGCTCTTCGTCCGGCGTTAAGTTCTCGGCGGGGCAGGGTGGAATCGGCGTGTCGGCTGGCAGCAGCAACGCTAAATCGTCGTCGCATACCGTGGCCGTGACCCAGAGCGACGCACGCTCCGCAGTGGGTGCCACCAACGGCAGCGTCACCATCACAGCGGGGAAGGACGCTGTCATCATCGGTAGCGACCTGATCGCAGGTCGGAGCGGCGACAACGAGAGCGCCGGCCACATCGACATCCAGGCCGAGAACATCGCCATCACTACCGGCATCGACCGGGTCGTGCAGGACAGCAGCCAGAGTAGCAAGTCCAGCAGCTTCGGCGTCGCCGTCGTCGGCACGCCGCTGGATTCTGTACGCAACATCCAGGCCAACAGCCAAGCCGACAGCAAGGTCACGGCCACAAAGCAGGTGGCGGGCGAAATCGGCCATTCGGCGGGAACGGCGCCGCAGATCGCGGTGACTTACGGGCGGAACTCCAGCAGCGCCGAGTTTCATTCCGAAAGCCTGACCAACAGCGGCAGCACGCTGACCGGCGCGGGTGACATCATCCTGCGCGCCACCGGCAGCGGGGCGAAGAACGATGCCGGCAAAGCGCTCGATGGTGACATCCTGCTGCATGGCGGCATGGTCAGCGCGGGCGGCAAGGCGGTGCTGGACGCGCAACGCAACGTGAACATCGAGGCATCGACGGATACGTACAGCGAGTCGTCTTCGTCGCAGAGCAGCGGCTGGAAGATCAGCACGGCCGGCGCTACGCTGGGCGACATCGGCCGTAGCATCAACGGCGGTGCCAACAGCAGCGGCGTGACCGTTGTGCCGTATGGCAGCCAGAAGGCCAATTCCAGCAGCGAACTGTCCGCCAGCCAGCAGAACGCCAGCACGATCACCGGCGATTCCGTCACGATTACCAGCCGCACCGGCGACGTGCGGATCGCAGGCAGCGGCGTGGCCGCAGAGCATGACATTGCCATCTCGGCCAAGCAGGGTCGGGTGGACATCCTCTCGGGGCAGGAAACCAAGTCGCAGCGTAGCGACAGCAGCAGCAAGGCCATCGGCGACCTGGGTGGCAACGGCTATGCAGGGACCTTCGGCGTACGGTCTGAATCGCACCATCTTGATGCAAACAGCACGAGCGAGAACACTGTGCGCAGCCAGGTGGTCAGCGACAGTGGCAATGTGAGCATCACCGCCAAGGACGACCTCACCGCGCGCGGTGCCGATATCTCCGCAGGGCAGGACGTGACCCTGATCGGCAGGAACGTCGTGCTCGATCCGGGCGAGGATTCCAGCGCGATGAACCAGAAGGACAAGTCGAGCCAATATGGCGTGACGCTAGCCTTCTCGGGCTATTCCGTGCAGGCGGCACAGGCGGCAGAGAACGCAGCACGGGCAATGGAGAGCGGTGACGGCAAGTCGGCTGCGCTGTATGCGGTGCAGGCGGGCATTGCGGCGGCCAATTCGGTGGGCGCGGTCAATGCGTTGCAAGGCCAGGGCAAGCCCCCCGTCAGTAACTCGGCAACGGGCAATCCGGGCAATAGCAACGGCGGCGGGTCGATCATCAAGGCCACGGTTAGCATCGGGGGCGGCAGCCAGCAGGCAGAAGTCCACAACGCCCAAAGCAGCAGCCAGGGCACTACGGTCAACGCAGGCGGCTCGGTCAACATTATTGCGGCAGGCTCGGGTGCAAAAGACGCTGAAGGCTACTTCACCGATGGCGATATCAACGCGCGCGGTGCGGAGATCAGCGGCAAGAACGTCGCGCTGACTGCCGCGCGGGACATCAACCTGGAGAGCGCACAGGATGCCGCGAGCCAGAACAGCAAGAGCAGCGGCAGCAACGCCAGTATTGGCGTGGGCCTGTCCCTGGGCGGCACCCAGAACGGCTTCACGATTGAGCTGGCGGCGGCACAGAACAAGGCCAAGGCTGACGGCACCGCAGTCACGAACCAGAACACGCATGTCACGGCTGGCGACACGCTGACCATCGCCAGCGGCCGTGACACGAACCTGAAAGGCGCCACGGCTACCGGCGACACCATCAAGGCTGATATCGGACGTGACCTGAACATTGAAAGCCGTCAGAACACGGACGATTACCACAGCCGCGAATCGTCATCGGGTATGCAAGCCAGCATCTGTGTGCCGCCGATCTGTTACGGCACCACGGTGAGCGCCAGCGGCAGTGTGAGCAGCGGCAAGACGGATAGCACCTATGCATCCGTGGTGGAGCAAACCGGGCTCTATGCCGGCAAGGGCGGGTTCGATATCAACGTGGAGGGGAACACCGGCCTGAAGGGCGCGGTGATCGCGAGTACGGCGGAGAAGGACAAGAACACGCTGACCACCGGCACGCTGACAACGAGCGATATCGAGAACAAGGCCGAGTACAAGAGCGATACGTCGACGATTGCGGGGAGTTTCAGTGGCGGGCAAGGCGGCACGAGTGTTCTCCAGAACCTTGCGGATAGCTTGGCGGCGACGGCCGCTGGGAACGCTCAGAAGCCGACAGAAGGGGGCGCCGGAGGGACCACAAGGAGTGCGATTGCTGATGGGACCATCAAGATCAAAGACGCGACTGGACAACAAGAGAAGACCGGGCAGACGGCAGAAGAGACGATTGCTGCGCTGAATCGTGATACTGCCGCAGCGAATGAGAGCGTCAGCAAGATCTTCGATGAACAAAAGGTCAAGGATGAGCAAGCGTTCAAACGGTTGATGAGCGAGACCGTTCAACAGGCAGCGCCCATGCTCTACAACCAAGTGGGCAGTGCTTTGGAGAACTCCACCCCTGAAACCAAGGCCCTTGTACACGCTTTGGTGGGTGGTCTGATTTCGCAAGCACTGGGGGGCAGCTTTGCGGCGGGCGCCGCAGCAGGCGGTGCCGCATCTCTGGCAATGGAGACGTTTGGCGAAGCGTTGCTAGATGTGGACGGACTGAGCGATGCCGATCGGAAGGCCCTGGTTCAACTAGCAGGGGCTTTCGTAGGTGGGGTGGCGGGTGCCGTAGCTGGTGGGTCGCCGAATGATGCAGCAGCAGGCGCAAACGTAGGCAAGGTGGCGACGGAGAACAACTACCTGAACCATAAGCAAAAGCGTGAAAGAGCCGAGGCTCTAGCCGACTGTAAAGATGACCAGTGCGAAAAGGAAGTGCGAGACGAGTACGCGAGGAAGTGGACCGAGAATCGCGAAGACGTTGCGAACTGCTCGAGCTACGCAGAGTGCACGAGCCTGGCGCAGGAACTCCGAGCAGAGCAGAATGCTCAAGGGCAGCGTATCGCGGAACTGCAGGGAAAGGGGCCTACTAACTGGACCGAGGCGGAGCGACTAGAGTACGCGGACTTGCGCCTTGGCGACACGACCGTCAACCAGATGCGCAGCCTAGCCTTGGCTAGTGCGGCACGATATGGGGTGGACAGCTCTCTCGGCTCGCCGGAGATCGCCGATCTTATTGCCGACGTTGGGATAGGAGTTGCGTCGGGATTTGGCGGATCCACTTTTTCTTCGCGGAAGCTCACTTTTGAGCCTGCCCCCTACCATGGGACGGTTGATAACCCGGTCAAGAGCCGTGGCCCGGTGAACGGGCAGGAGTCTCTCGACACGTCGGTGCAGATAAAAGATACGTCACCTCGTCGGGTTAGCGTCGATAGAGAGACAGGTGATTTCGTTGTCTTCGATAGAACAAATGGTGATGTCTATCACGGACACGTAAGGAAATGGGAAGATCTCACGATAGAGATGCAGAACTCCTTAATTAAGGCTGGCTATGCTGACAGAAGAGGAAATGTAAAATGAACTATGAAAACCCGGCCCCCATAAGTCTAATGCTGGCGGAAGTTCTCTTGAACTCCGAGAATCAAGCCGATGCGACTCGTGCCTGCGTAAGTCTTGCCATGTATGAACCAGATGTGGAACGTGTGGCTAAATTGCTTTGTGATGTCGCTGCGGATGTGCGCAGAGAAGTGTCTTTGCGGAGACTGGCGATAACCTGTTTTGGGCACTTAGTCCGCAGGTCTCCGAACATGGATCTCACTGCGGTGTGTAGAACACTCCAATCATTGGCGTCTGAGGAAGCTCTGCTTGGGGCGATAGAGGATGCTATGGATGACTTAAAAATATTTTCCGCTAAGAAAAGCTAAATTATCTATAGTGATCAAATAGATTCGCACAATTTACAAATGAAAATAATCATATGCGCATTCTTAGCGGTCCTCACTCTCGCCGCTTGCTCTACCTACACCCCACCGCCCGTCAGCCCGGACGAACCCGTAGCCGAACTCTACGACACAGGCAACTTTTCCATGACCAGCCCGGTCATGGACCCCAAAGGTTGCTACCAAACCAACATCCGGATCGAGAATCAGCCCTTGCAGGTTCGGGCAAACAAATCGCTGGTTATCGCGATTGACGGCTCGGTGGGGATGTATCGCTGCAGGGATATGATCAGGTTCAAGCCGCAAGCCGGTCACAAGTATGTCGTGCATGGCCTTCCTGGCCGCGATGACACAGCGCACCAGACATCGGTATTCCAGCGCGCGATCAGCGCGAACACCGGGCACTGCCATATCGAGATTCTCGATGAAACGAAAGAGGGCGATGCCCAGCGGCTTGCGGTGCAGCGCACGGAGCCAAGGCAGAAAGGCTTTGCCTGCATTACCTTTTAGTTCCGATTTCTAGCCGAGTCATCGTGGTATTCCTAAGTCCTGAAGACTTCATTGACGCATCCGCCGGGGCGGCTTTCATTTCGACACGCATAAACCATCGCATCGAAAGCCGTCAGGACACGGACGACTACCACAGCCGCGAATCGTCATCGGGCATGCAGGCCAGCATCTGTGTGCCGCCGATCTGTTACGGCACCACGGTGAGCGCCAGCGGCAGTGTGAGCAGCGGCAAGACGGGATAGCACCTATGCATCCGTGGTGGAACAAACCGGGCTCTATGCCGGCAAGGGCGGGTTCGATATCAACGTGGAGGGGAACACCGGCCTGAAGGGCGCGGTGATCGCGAGTACGGCGGAGAAGGACAAGAACACGCTGACCACCGGCACGCTGACAACGAGCGATATCGAGAATAAGGCCGAGTACAAGAGCGATACGTCGACGATTGCGGGGAGCTTTACGGCTGGCAGCAGCGTTCCAGCGAGCAATCCGATGGACGGCCCGGTCCAGCAGGCGCATACCAACTGGGGCAACACCGACGTGATGGGCGCCGCAGCCGCGACGGCAATCGCGACGCTGGCCGGCAATAGCAGTGCGCCGATCAAGGGCAACGCCGCTGGAGCAACCCGGAGCGCGATTGCGGAGGGTACGGTAACGATCACGGACGCCGAAGGTCAGAAGGCGCGTACGGGCAAGACTGCGGAAGAGACCATTGCCAGCCTGAACCGCGATACGGAGAACGCCAACGAGAGCATCGGCAAGATATTCGACGCGGAGAAGATCAAGGAACAGCAGGCCTACGACCAACTGAAGCAGCAGACGCTGCAACAGGCTGCGCCCTATCTGTATGACGTGGTGGGCGATCAACTGAAGGGGGCGCCGGAGCCGGTAAAGGTGGCTGTCCACGGGCTGATCGGTGGGCTGGTGAGCAAGGCGCTGGGCGGCGGGTTTGGATCTGGAGCGGCAGGGGTTGCGGCGGCTACGGCGGCGATTAGGTTGTTGGACGAGAACATGGGTAGCCTCGGCGTGGAACCTGGAACCCGCGACAAGATGCTGCAGGTTGTTGGTATGGCGGTTGCCAAGATTGTTGGGGGGAAGGGGCGAGCGGAAATGCTGCTGCGGCGACGGCGGGGATGGCGGATGCTTATAACAGGCAGTTGCATCCGGATGAGCGGGCGCTGGCGCGGCGATAGCTGCGGCTAGCGGAGGGAAGTACACCGAGAAGCAAGTCAGTGACATTCTTCGGGCAGCCAGCAATGCGGAGCGGGGCGAAAACGTGACCACTGGGATGGTGGTGGACGGAGTCAGCAATCCGCAGGGTGTCTATGACAGTGGTGACGGCGGTGGGACGTTCACCGTGCCTTCGGGGGACGGGCGTACATTGGTGCAGTCTGTGCAGACTCAAGTTGATCCAGGGCTGGCTGCGTATGTTCAATTGATGACCGGTGGAAGCAATTCGCCGTATAGCTGGGATGCCGCGACGCTTGGGGCGGGTGCGCCTGTATTGGGCGACGGAGGAGAAAAGTACTCAGACTCTCGACCGTTTGTTCCCTCGGGCAATGGCTGTATATCGGCTGAGTGCATAGCACTGGGGAAGCCGCCAGTAGGTGTGCCTTGGTCGGTTGGCGCGGGCGTCTATTTCGGTTTGGGAGGCGAAGGCGAGATTGGGCTCGTCGGATGGACGCCAACTGATGTGAAAGTCGGATTCGGATTCGGTGCYGGAGGGCACGGTTGGGTGAAAGGTCAGTCCGCAGCGATTAAAGGCGACCTCTGGACGCAAGGAAGAGACGCTAATAGCGGGGAGTATCGAATTGGAACGTCGATAGGCGGGTCGGCCCAACTTGGTGTGGGCAGCGTTGAGACGTCCATCTCGGCTGGCGGCTGGTCCAATGTTACTGGCGCCGGCAAAGGAGTTGGAACATACACTCAAATGAAGGCGGGGGTGGCTGTAACACCCTCATATGGGCTGGTCCTTGAAGGTAAAGTCAATTTTATTGAGTTCACATATAAGCGAGGATTGAATGCTGGCATATAAAGATGACCTGCTAAGGTTTCATAGGGCTAGGTGGATTTTAATAGGTGTAACCGCAATATTCATTTACGTTTACTCAACGTTATTTGTAATTTCTGCGGGAATAATCTGGAATTTCGTCGTAATGTTGGGGTATTTGCTGTGGATGTTTTATTGGGTATTTACGAAGTATAGATGTCCAAAGTGTAATTATATTCTTAGGATGAGAGGGTTTAATGCCGTGGATTTGGCTCCGAAGACTTGCTGGAAGTGTGGCTTGAATTTTTACAATGGGGAGAGTCCTGGCAAGGACTCGTGAAAGCCTGATTTTCGAGCCACGATATCGCATATACCTGAAACAGGAGTACGCCTTTGAGGCGTTCCTGGCCCGAATTCGCCTGAAATGCATTCCATAACATTGCGGCTAGCGGTCGCGGCGTCGCTTGCGACTAGCATCGGCTTGCCTGTGTTCCCCGTTCTTGCACAGGCTCTTCCGTCACAATCCGCCGCCCTGACCAACGCCGAGCAGGACCAGCGTACGCGCCAGCAACAGGAAGCCCGTGAGCGCGCCGCGATCGTACAAGCGCCGGCCGTACGCGCCGAAGCCATCGCCGCAGCGGAGTTCCCGACGCTGCCCGAGGAAGCGCCGTGCTTCCGCATCGGCCGCATCCTGCTCGAAGTGCCGCAGGACCTGCCCGCCGATCTGCAGATCAGCGGCGCTTCCGCGCTGCCGATGGACCCGTTCGCCTTCGCGCAGCAATGGCTGGACCACTACACCGGTGCGTGCGTCGGCAAGGCCGGTGTGGAACTGCTGGTCAAGGGTATCTCGCAGGCGATCCTGTCGAAGGGCTACGTCACCACGCGGGTGCTGGTGCCGGAGCAGGACCTGACCACGGGCACGCTAAAGCTGGCGCTGATTCCCGGTGTGGTCGGCGAGATTCGCTTCGCGGAGCCGGATCTATGGGGCACGTGGCGAACCGCGTTCCCGACCGGCCCTGGCGAACTGCTGAACCTGCGTGACCTGGAGCAGGGCCTCGAGCAGATGAAGCGCGTCGCCAGCCAGGATGTGGATATGCAGATCGTGCCGACTGCCACGCCGGGGCGCAGCGACGTCGTGATCGCGATCAAGCGCAACAAGCCGTGGACGGTGGTGGCGTCGGTCGACAACTCCGGCTCGCGTGGCACCGGGCGGTGGCAAGGGAATCTGAGCCTGGGAATCGATAATCCGCTCGGCCTGAACGACATGTTCAACGTCGGCTATAACCAGGACCTGATGCTGAGCAACAAGGAGCATGGCACGCGGGGCTGGAATGGCTATTACTCGGTACCTTGGGGTTACTGGACGGCCACGGTGTCCGCCTATAGCAGCAACTATTTCCAGCAGATCGCGGGGGTGAATACCACGTTCATATCGAGCGGGAAATCACAGAACGTTGATCTGAAGCTGCATCGCGTCCTGCATCGTAACCAGAACGATGTATTTGGTATGCAGGTCCGGCTAACGCGGCGCTTTGGCAAAAGCTATATCGAGGACACGGAGATTCCGCAACAGCGCCGCAACAACACGATCCTCGAGATTGGCGTAACAGATCGTCATTACTTCGGCCAATCGCAGCTAGACGCGTCATTCGGGTTTCGGCAAGGCATCGGCGCCTTGGGTGCCCAGCCCGATGCGTTGGCCGCCGAAGACGGTCCCACGTGGCGGTATCGAATGATGGTGCTCGACGCCAACCTGTCAGTGCCCTTCAAGATCGCAGAGCAGGGCTTCCGCTATGTGACCACGGTTCGCGGGCAATTCACCAATGATCGACTCTATTACGTTGACGATCTGACGATCGGCAGCCGCTATACCGTGCGCGGCTTCGATGGTGAAAGCCAGCTGGCTGGCGAACGCGGCTTCTACTGGCGCAATGAACTGCAGGCGCCACTCGGCGGCACTGGGCAGGCCATCTATGCCGGCATCGATTATGGGCGGGTATATGGACCCACTACCGCCGCCCTGGTCGGGACACAACTCGCGGGCGCGGTTGTCGGTCTCCGTGGTGGTCTCGGCTCCCGTTTCGGCAGTGTTTCCTATGACGTCTTTGTTGGAACACCTGTGTACAAGCCTGAAGCGTTCCATACCGCAGGCGTCACGGGCGGGATGCAACTCGTCTATCAGTACTAAAACGCCCCTGAAGACGGCATCAGACCGTTCTCTTTTCAATCTCCTATGGATGGGTCATTCATGAAGAAGTCACTCGTATTGACAATGGTTTCTGCCGCGGTGGCGATTGCGGCTTGCGGTGGTGGGTCGGACGACACCGGCAGCGCCGGTACATCCGCCGCACCGACGGACAACGGTCCCAAGGCGAGCAGCCGTTGGAGGCAGCGTGTTTGATGGCACCGGCACGACTTACACCAAATATCGCCGGTTCTCCTACTCGGATGTGACGTCGGGGGCATCCGGTGCGCCGAATCTGGTCGGGATGTTGCCGAACGAAACCCGCACCGTGACGATGAGCGAATTCCAAAAGTCCGCCTGTCGACCAACCCACAACCGGCCTTTTCCACCACGCCTAGTCGAACCGTGCAGTTGACGATCCAGTACCTGGGCCGGGAAGATGTCTCCGCCATGGGCAAGGCCTACCCAAATGCCTGCAAGGTGAAAGTCCGGTACGAGCGAGCAAACAGCCTGTTTCCCACGCTCGAAAGCACGGTCTGGCTCGCGCCAGGCGCGGGTCCGGTCAAGTTGACCGGCGCCCCGTTGCTGGGCGTGGAGACCATATCGGCCGAGACATCCGGCGTCGCCGTCAGCAACTGATTGCCGAAATGGGGTAACAGGCCGAAAGTGTGAGGGCGGCCCCTTCTCTACCGCTGGCCACCCTCCCGCAACACCTCCGCCAACTTCCCCCGCACCAGTCCCAGCAAACAGTAAGCGTTATACGAAGGCTCGGACGTCTCGCTTTGCTTCTCCAGCAATTCCAGCACCCCGTCGAGGCCGGCCAGCACGGCCTCGGCATTGGCCGCGCGGCTCGATGGACCGGTTGTCGTCCCGGCGGGCGAAGGCAGTTTAGATTCGGACATACGCATCTTAGATCTGGGAGGTGGGCTGTTCAGTCGGATCAGTCTTCCCCATCCCACCCCGCCAGTCCATGAGACGATTCGCATTCTGTGGATCCCGGCACCTATACTCGACGGGCGCCCCAGAAGACAAGGCAAGCTATGACCCTGCCACCGCCCGCCCAGCAAGACGCCGCGTCCACCCCGCCCAAACCTCCCACGCCGCAAGTCGTTCCTTCCGGATTCCGACAAGGCATCATCACGGCGATCACGGTCCTACTTGGCTTCTCCCTGGCGTTCTGGAAATTCTGGGGGCTCGAGACACCGGGGCGATGGGGCACGCTCGCTATTCTCGCCGCTGCGGCACTGCTGATCGCGGTGGCGCTGCAGATCGTGGCGCTGTTTCGCGCGCTGCGCATCGAGGATGACGCCGTCGATGAATATCGGCAGACGGTGCGCTGGTTTATCGGCTCGGCCGTGGCCTTGCTCGTGGGGTTGGCTGTCGCGATGGTCGACGCCGCGTTGTAAAAAACAGCGCACAAAACTTCAACCCGCGCAGGAATTCCACCCCGCACTGCATCACGTTTCTTGGTGTTCTTACACACCAGGCCTCAAGACAATGTGCCTCACATCACAGACGCGCGCAGTTCTTTCAAGCCATCGTTGCGAATTCGCACGCCCGTTGTAAAGCCCAAAACTGCCTCCTAAGCTGGCCTCAGGCAGCTGATCCATGACAGGGCTGTCTGGAACATTAAAAACATTAGGAGACTCCCCATGAAATCCATCAGGAGAATGCTCGGCGTTGCGCTCGCCGGCATTATGCTCATCGGCCTTTCGTCGTGCGGCGGAGGCGGGGATGATGACCCGGGCATCGCGCCCACCGTCCAGCTGCTTTCGTCGCAACCCGACTATGTGACCGGCGGCAATGCGCTGATCGACATTGGCGTGCCCACCACGGTGAACAACGATCGCCCCCTCAAGGTTTCGCTGAACGGCAATGACGTCAGCGCCCAATTCAAGACCAGCCCCACCGATTCCTCCCACCAGCAAGCCGTGCTGACCGGGCTCGTGAATGGCACGAACTCCGTCACGGCCAGCGTGGGCAAGGCTTCCAAGACCATCACGATGACCAACTACCCGATCACCGGTCCGGTGATCTCGGGTCCTTGGCAGACGCCGTTCGTCTGCCAGACCAGCACGTTTGCGTTGCCGGATGGCTCCACGCTTGGCGCGCCGCTCGACGAGAACTGCAGCGTGACCACGCGCGTGACCTATCTCTACCAGTCCACGCAGGGCGGGGCGCTGAAGCCGATGACCGACACCAGGACACGCCCCGCAGACGTGGCGACGGTCACTACGCTCAGCGGCACCCAGGCGCCCTTCATCGTGCGCGTGGAAACGGGCACTGTCGATCGCGGCATCTACCAGAACGCCGTCCTGCATGACCCGACGACGGAATCCGCGCCCACGCCGACTTCGCCGCCTAAAGCCTGGAACCGGCGCCTCATCGCCGTGGAAGGCTTCGGCTGCCCCGGCGGCTGGTATATCCAGGGCGGGGCGATTGGCAACATCCAGAGCGCCGGTTTCGACTTCAGCCTGTTGAACACGCAGCGGCTGGCCGAGGGCTATGCGACGTTCGCCAACACGCTCCAGCATGCGTCGAACAACTGCAACGCGGTGCTGGCCAGCGAGGCGGCGATGATGTCGAAGGAAGCCACGATCGAACGCTTCGGCGTGCCGGCGTTCACGGTGAGCGCGGGTTGCTCGGGCGGCTCCTATGGCAGCACGCAGCCGGCAGACCGCATCCCGGGACTGTTCGACGGCGTGCTCATCTCGTGCACCTTCCCCGACCCGCTGTCGATTGCTTTCGCCGGGTCTGATGGGCACCTGATCACGCACTACATCACGCTCTTCCCAACGGCGCTGACAGACGCGCAGATCGCGGCCGTAACCGGCTACAAGAGCCGCAAGGCCTTCGAGGACGCCGCCAACCAGGCTGGCCGGACCGATCCGGTGCCGGCGCGTGTGGACTACGCGGGCTACAACTCCGGCGTGTTCAACAGCGTGGTGCCGACGTCGGTGCGCTATGACCCGGTCAACAACAAGACCGGCGTGCGTCCCACGGTCTACGATGCCGCGAAAAACATCTACGGTGTCGACAAGGCCACCGGCTTCGCGCTCAGGCCCTACGACAACGTGGGCGTGCAGTACGGCCTCGCGGCGTTGAACAGCGGGGCGATCACCACCACGCAGTTCCTGGACCTGAACGAGAAGGTTGGCGGCTATGACCAGGATGCCAACTACGTGACCAATCGCACCGCGGGCGACCCCGGCGCTATCCTGCGGGCGCAGCAGAGCGGCCTGCAGATCGGCACCAACGGCGGGCTGGCGAGCATCCCCGTGTTCGACGTGACGGGTATCTACAACGACGACTCGGGTTACCACTACCAGTACTTCCACTTCGCCCTGCGCGAGCGGATGGTGGCGGCGAACGGCGACAGCAACAACCACGTGATGTGGCGCGGCAATCCCGTGCCGGCCGATACGGCGTGGAACACCTTCATCCAGTGGGTGGCGGCGTACAAGGCCGATGTGACGACCACCGCGCAGAAGGACAAGGTGGTCACCCACAAGCCGGCCACGGCGGTGGACGGCTGCTGGAGCGACGCCGCGACGTTCRTCAACGAGAAGCAGACGCTGAGTGCCATCGGCAACACCACCTGCAACGGGCTGTTCCCCTCGTGGACGGCCTCGCGCATCGCGGCGGGCGGACCGGTGGCGGGCAACATCATCAAGTGCACGCTGAAGCCGATTGCGGCGTCTGACTACACGGTGATGTTCTCGGGCGCCGAGATGACGCGCCTGCAGGCCATCTTCCCCAGCGGCGTATGCGACTGGTCGAAGCCGGGCGTCAACCAGTCCGGCGTGGTCCCGAACGGCTCGTTCGGCCCATCGCCGGTGAACGTGGTGTTCGATATCACCAAGTCCTAGGAGCGGGTAGGCGTAACAGGGGCGGACCGGCCGCAGAGCCGGCTCCCGCCCCRCTTCATTTCCGAGCCGGTCAGAACCTTCCTATTCCCCTCCGGATCCCCCCCGAAAGCGGCGGATCTCGCCGCATCCCTTCCTTGATTTGCGCCAAAGATTTCTTCCTCGAATGGAGCGAAGGTGCCAGCCRTCGTCTCGATAAGGAGGAAGGATCATGCGGGATATACGCTACGCACTGTTGAACGGGAACGCCACCACGACAGGTGGCGTGCTGATCGCGCTCAACACGTACACGATTCACCACGGCGTCAATGTTGGCGTGGAAGGCGACCATGCGACCTGCCCGGCGTGCAAGGTCGGCGGGCCGGTGTACAACGACTGCGATCCAAGATACTCGCTGCATGGGAAGCAGATTCTGGTTTCGGGGGCGCGCGTGTTCTGCAAGTGCAAGGAGCACCCGCGCGTGCTGCCGTCGCAGTCGCAG
>NZ_JBFREV010000041.1:0-51144 GCF_052114485.1 Cupriavidus sp. KB_39 | reverse complement strand
GAGTCTCGGCGTCCACGGGCTCGGTTACGTCATCCTGCAACACGCGCAGGACGGCAGCGCCGATGGGGTTAAGGGTGCCGACGAGGTCAGTCTGCGACGACCCGGCATGCTGCAAGCGGCGGCGCAGGGCCGTAATGTGCTCGGCGAAATCATCGACGCCCTCCTGTAGTCTGGCCCGGTCCGCGCCCAGCTTCGCGTCCAGGTAGAAGCGCCGCGTCTTCAGCGGATCCTTGTACGCCATCAGTTCCCCGCGCCACTGCAGGTATTGCAGCGTGTGAGACTTGAGCACCCCGGTGACTCCAGCCTTRCCTGTTGCCGTGGTGTCGAYGCCGCAGGTCTTGAAGAAGTCGTTCGCCGCGCTGACGAGCCGCGGTGAGCAGTGGTAGTCGACGGCGAGGTTGGGCGCTTGCCTGATTTCCGCCATGGTCATCAACGGCACCCCGGCGCTKAAGGCGGCGTGATGCATGTCGATCAATGGAATCTGGGACAGATG
Source organism: Cupriavidus sp. KB_39 (assembly GCF_052114485.1). Taxonomy (NCBI): domain Bacteria; kingdom Pseudomonadati; phylum Pseudomonadota; class Betaproteobacteria; order Burkholderiales; family Burkholderiaceae; genus Cupriavidus; species Cupriavidus sp. KB_39. Next base: position 50,651 of record NZ_JBFREV010000041.1, on the reverse strand, counting down.
TGGCGATGCGCCCCATTCGGGCATTGCCTTGCCTTGCTCCCCGGGGCGATAGCCGCCACCGACGTCGGAATGCATGCCGGGATAGCCGACCTGCCGCGCACGCGCGGCGAGTTCGAGAGGGAAACTTGCACGCTGCTCGTGCAGCGCAACGAAGTGCACGCACTGATCTACCGCAGGGCTGATATCCATGTAGCCCTCGGCCCAGTCCAGATGGCCATTGAATCCCGGCACGATGTCTGGCACGCCGACCGACGCTACGGTGTCGAACAGGCCCATGAAGTAGATCCGGATCGGGACGCTGGCCAGCCGATAGGCGCCATCCTTCTGCTCCATCAACTGGAGCAGCCAGTTGGCGAATACCCGCGCTATGGCCGCGCCACGTGAGAAGCCGAACACTGCAACGTTGATCCGGGTGACCTGACGCTGGCTGCTTCTTATGATGGCTTCGAGTTTTTGCTCCCAGGCGGTTAGCACCATGCGGCGGTATGGTCCCTCGAGGCCCATATTCGCGAAGAGGGAACTTGCGTTGTTGACGACGGTTCTTGCCGTTTCGTCATCGAGAAGGAGCGCCTCGGTCAGGTAGTAGTGCACCGAATTCAGAATGCGCGTGATCGCCCAGTTAATGCGGTCCGCACCCATGTAGCCCCCCGCCATGCCCTTGTGTCCGCCGGGATCGCCGATTTTCTCGAACGGAGTGCCGAGTCCCGGTACGTAGTGGGAGAAGAATCCATCTTCGAACCTATCAATGCTCGCGTTATACAGGCGGGCAACATTGCTATGCTTACCGACGGATGTCTGAGTGCCGTTGAGGCCGGGCTCCTTCCAGTCCTTGTTGTTGCCGGTACCATCGAAGAATAGATTGACATACACCTGCCCGTTGCATTGAACAGGGCGGCATTCTTCTGGGCACGTGATTGCTCGGCAGCGCTGCAGCGATTCACGTACGGTGAGCTTGCGCATGCCGCTATTAGGCATTGGTGAGGGTGGCGAGATGCTGTAAGGCAAGTTTTTTCTCCATCCAGCGTGTTACAGGCGGGTTTCGTCCCCTCGTAGGGGATAGGCAGGGTGGCGGGGTCCGACCATCGTCACAAAGACCTTGACGTTCCCGTCGCGCAGAAAATGTACGGACAGCATTCCTCCGTCTTCGGGCCGATAGGACGGCACCATCACCTTACGTTGCTTCGGAGTGTCCTTAACGTTGTTGACCCATTCGACGTTCAGTGTCATGCCGGGCCGATAAATTCGCGAAATGCTGGCGCAACACGTGAACTTCCCGCCCCCCGAGTGCGGACCTAGGTACGCACCGCCATAGCCGTTCACCGAGAAGCTGTAGATGCCTTCGTCGGTATGGTTGTAGCCAACCACTTCCAGTGTCATAGGGTCTTCGCCACAGCCGGACAGTGCGACAGACCCTGCTGCCAGCATTACCACCAGAAATGTTCGAAACCTCGGGCGCCAACCGGCAGTGGCAGTGCTTGTCATTGAGATGGCGTTATGGTTCATGGCTTGCTCCTCGGTTGTCATCGATCGTGTCCCACAGCGGTCTTGCAATATCCAAGATGTCGTCCCCAAGGCCAGCCAGCCAGTCCTTGAAGGCTTCCTCGTGGGCGGGCGCAGGCATCGACAGGCGCTGCGCAACCCGAGGATGGTCGACATAACGTCCGGACGTATGGAGCGCCAGGGTCAGGAGTTGCAGACGGTCTGGCCTCGCGGTTAGTCCGTGCTGCCGCGCGACAAGCAGGTGCTCCTGGACGAACGGATAGAGCGTGCGATACGGTACGGACCGGAGTTCGTCCCGATTTACCTCGCGTAGATCCACGATCATCATGTCGGCCTCGCATGCGCTCATTAGCGCTGAAAGCTGGTTGTCATCGAGGCGGATAGGGGCTGGCGGCGGTTCCGTCGCGCCCGCTGCAGGCAAGGGTAGTTGTTGTGGCTCGCCGAAACGGTCGAAGTAGGTCCATGCCGAGACGTGCCGCGTGAAAAGGGCGCGCTGGTCAGCCCCCAGAATCTCCAGCCAGGCTGGAAGGATGCGGCCGTCGTACCAGCGCACGATCATTTCCCGGCCGTTGGGTATCTCGGTCAGATGGAACTGGCGAAGATGCTCGGCAAGCTCGTCAAATGGCACCGAGGCGATGAGGAGGCTGACGCAGGGCTTCAGTTTGCCCAGGTGCTCGGCTGCCGCGAGTAGGTTTTTGCGGAGTTCGTCATCTCGGTTCAAATCGATCAGGAGCGGCGCCATGTCTAGCAACGATTCTTCCGGATAGCCGGCAAAGAGGGACTGGTACGTGGCGCCCGAGCGGTCCAGTCTTCGGTGAAATCGCATCTGTTGGCTCGAGTCGATCAGTGCAAATCGATAGTCCATATCGGAATTCCCTATTTGAGAATGACGCCAGGCGTACCCCGGCGCATGGCGTCGAGCAGGCAGCTTCTGCATGTGGTACGGGGGAATTGAGGCAGCGGAACGGTCATCGACGCGCGTTCCTGGGTGCTCCAGTACGCCGACTTTTCGTAGATGTCGCCCAGCGTGACGTTCTCGATGCGCTCCCCGGTGATGCGGATGTAGGATCCTCCGGCACCGATCCAGACCTCTTTGTCTGCGGTAAGAACAAGCTTCCCGTCGGTACTGCTGATGGTGACGTCCTTAAGTGCCGCCAACTGCAATTCATCGCCCTGCGCCTGGATCTCGACCTTGCCGCGCGCCGCGAACAGTTTCATGCCGAGCTTCTGCGCGAACAGCAACACGGCGTCGCCGGCGGCGACGGTGAAGCGCTTCATCACGCCGATGTCCGCGCTGCCCCCGGCGGTGGCGATGAGATGGTTCGCCGCGCTGGTTTGCAGGTCCGCGCCAGACACCAGGGCGATACCGGCGGGGGCGCTGGCGAGCAGGCCGGCGGCGCGCAGTTGCTTGAGGCTGTCATTGAGCAAGGCCTGCTGGCGCTCGCAGTCGGCGGCGAGGGCCTGGGCGGTCTTGGCGGTCTCGGCCAGTGCCTGGCTTTGCTGGAGCGCTTGTTCGAGCAGGCGCTGGGCTGGGGCCATGTCGAGTTGCTGTCCTGTGGCCTTTGGCTGATCGTCGGCGGTGATGAACAGCCCCTTGCCGCCCCGGATCGCCCCCCAGCCGGAAGTCCTGAGTTCGAAGCCCTCACCCCGTCGCTTCCACTTCCCATCCACCATGTGGCCAAGCGTCAGCTGACTCTTCCCCGAATGCTCGGTGGACAGCTTGATGTGCTCCTGCCCCTCCCAATCCTCGAATTCGAGCTTGTTATCGCTCTGCGTACGGATGACGTTGCGGGACAGCCAGCGATCCTGATTAGTAATCAGATCCGTCTGACGACTGTTATGGTGAACGTGGGCGATATACGGCTTATTGGGATTACCGTCCCGAAATGCGATCGCCGCCTCGGTGCCGTCGATCAGCGGGAAGTGGAATCCCGTTTGCAGTGCCCCGGCGAATGGCTTGGCCAGCCGCAGCGGCACGCATTCCCCACCGCCCGGCCAGTCCTCGAAATCGAAGTCAAAGCGGACGGTGTAATAACCCTGCTGGGTCAGGTAGGCATATGGATATTGGCTCGGGGAGGTAATGCGCGCACTCAGCGTGCCCTGAATCTTCGGCCAGTTGGCCTCGTCCAGCGGTAGCCGGAAGCGCCGATCCGAAGGGATCGATTTGAAGGTATTGCGATACGCGGCGTCGCGTGCGCCGGTGTGGATGACCTCGGTGATGACCTGCCCATGCGGCGCGTCCGCCAGCGCAAGATCCATCCGCAGAATCCGCGCCGGACGCAGTTCCAGCACGTTGCTTTCGCCCTCATACACCACCTGCGAAGCCACCGCCGCCTCATGCCGAAGCTGCGCCTCCCACTTGGCGCCTTCGAAATCCAGATGATGAGTGCCGAAGACATAAGGCTGGCCGTAGGTGGTCTTGTCCTTCCTCGCGACATTGGCTTCGCCCTTCAGCGGCTCCCATGCCAGATCGGGGTTGTAGTCCGCCACCAGGAACGATGCTGGAACGGTTTTCGCAATAGTACGAAGGGCGAAGACCGCTTCGATGCCCGCTTCCAGCCCCGCCGTCTCCCGGTACGGCACCCGCAGTTCAGGCTGGTAGAGGTAATGGTCGATGTCATCGCCAAACACCACCATCTCGCCGAACTTGCCGGGAAGGAAATAGGAATACAGCCCCTCCTGCTCCATCAGCAGACGGATGGTTTCCCAATCRGACATCTGATACTGGAAGCGGAACGCGTGCTGGGGATATTGGCGTCGAAGCCTGAAGGAAAACTGATGCCCGACCAGTTCATGCCGCCGCAGAATCGCCTCGATAATCTCTGGCGCGGTCTGGTGCTGGTAGATGCGGGTGGAGCGCGTCAGCCTCAGGCGGGCGACSAGCGGTTCCACGACCATCTCATACGCATGGAAGTCCGGTGTTTGCGCCGTCTTGGAGAAGCGGGTGATGCAGCCGGCAAAGGTGCGCGGCTCGGAKTCATCGCCGGGGTCGATCAGGAATGTGGCCGGCTTGCCGAGATAATCGGCGCGGTCCAGTTCAAGAGGGTGTGTCAGTTGGACGATGGCCTCGTAGGGCTCGCCYAGCCGCTCCACCGCCTCGAATGACACCACCGACAACCCTGCGGCGCTTGTCGCACCGGGGACTTTCAGGAAATACGACTGCCGCGCCATGATTCTCGCTCCGTTGCCCGCGCAGYCCGGAAAAGCTGCGTAGGGGCCATGCTAGAAGCGTCGAAGTGGGCACTACAATCGTACTAGTTCGAAAAATCGCTGTCGCGTCTACGCGTCGCCAGCCATCGGCAATCTCAACTCCGCTCGCACCCCCCTGCCCTGYACGCCTTCGCGCAGCACCACGGTGCCGCCGAAGCGTGCGGCCATTTCCCGCGAGATGGCGAGGCCCAGGCCGGATCCCGGTTCGGTGTTTTCCACCCGTCGATAGAAGCGCGCGAACACCTTCTCGCGCTCAGCTTCGGGGATGCCGGGGCCGTCGTCTTCCACCACCAGCAGTGCATCGCCGCCCACGCGCGCGGCGGAGAGCGTGATGCGGCTGCCGCGCCCCGAGTATTGGATCGCGTTGTGCACCAGGTTGGCCAGTGCCTCGCGCAGCAGCGCGGCGTCGGCGCGCACCGGCAGCGTCAGGTCCGTCGGCCGTTCCCAGCCGAAGTCCTGCTGCTTGCCGCGCGCCAGCGGCAGGTAGTCGAGTGCCACCTGTTCTGCCACGGTCACCGCGTCGATCTCGGCCACGAATTCGGCCGGCCCGCCGCCCTCGCGCACTGGCTGCCGAGCACGCGCCAGCGCCAGTAGCTGGTTCGTCAGCCGCGCGGCTTGCTCCAGTTGCGTGACGATGCCGCCCACCGCTTCGCCAGCCGCCTCGCGCCCGGCCTCGCTGTGGCGGGCCGCCAGCTGCCGCTGGGCGAACTCGGCCTGCGTCTTGAGGATGGCCAGCGGCGTGCGCAGCTGGTGCGCGGCATCGGCGATGAACTGGGCCTGCGACTGCGCCATGGTCTCGGAGCGCGAGACGTGCAGGTTCACCGCGTCCACCAGCGGACGCACTTCCACCGGCACGCGGTCGAATTCGAGCGGCGTCAGGTCCTCGGGCGAGCGCGCGCGCACATCGTCGCGCACGCGCTGCAGCGGACGCAGCACATAGGTCACGCCGCCCACCAGGATCAGGGCCGACAGCACGATCAGCGCCAGGTCGCGCAGCAGCGCGCTGCGCCAGACATTGGCGATCAGCGCCGAGCGGGGTTCGGCGGTCTCGGCCACCTGGATGATCACGCGGATGCGCGCGTCGGGCCGGTAGACCGGCCGGGCCATCGCCGCAATGCGCACCGGCTCGCCGCGATAGGTGGCGTCGTAGAAGCGGGTCTGATTGTTGACGAGGGTGCCCGCCGGCAGCGGCAGGTCGTCATAGCCGGTCACCGTCTCCACGCGCCCTGCCCGCTCCATCGACACCCGGTAGAACACGTGGGTCTGCGCGGCGGTCTCGAACATCTCCATCGCGGCATCCGGCAGCGTCAGCTGCACGCTCTCGCCGGCCATGCCGATGGCGTTGTCGATGGTGCGCACGGAGCCGTAGAGCGAGCGGTCGTAGGCGGTGTTGGCGGCGTGGCGCAGCGTGCCGTAGGTGAACCAGCTGTCCACCGCCATCATCAGCGCCAGCGCCGGCACGAGCAGGATCAGTAGCTGGCGGCGCAGGCTGCCGCGCAGCCAGGGCCGCGCCGGCGTTGGCGTGCGCGGGCGGCGGCGCCTCATGTCAGGCCTCGGCCTCGGGTTCCAGCAGGTAGCCGAAGCCGCGCAGCGTGACGATGGTCACGCCATGGCCGGTCAGCTTCTTGCGCAGGCGGTAGACCAGCACCTCGATGGCGTCCGGACTCACGTCGGCATCGAGCGAGAAGACTTTGTCGAGCAGTTGCGCCTTGGTCAGCGGCTGGCCGCTGCGGGCCAGCAGCGCGCCGAGCAGCGTGGATTCGCGTGGCGTGAGCGCCAGCGGGGCGCCGCCGAGGGTGAAGCTGCGCGTCTCGCCATCGAATACCAGCGTGCCGCATTGCAGGCGGGGATGAGCGCGGCCACGGCTGCGGCGGATCAGGGCGAGGATGCGCGCCTCGAGTTCGGCGATGGCGAAGGGCTTGGGCAGGTAGTCGTCGGCGCCGAGGTTCAGGCCGCGCACACGTTCGTCGAGGGTGTCCTGGGCGGTCAGGATCAGCACCGGCGTGCGGTCGTCGCGGCCACGCATGGCCTTGAGCACGGCCAGGCCGTCCTTGCCGGGCAGGCGCAGGTCGAGCACCACGGCGTCGTATTCCTCGGCCATCAGCCGGGCTTCGGCCTGCAGGCCGTCCGCCACGTGCTCGATGACGAAGCCGCCCTGCTCCAGCGCGCGGGCCACCCAGCGGGCCAGTTCCACCTCATCTTCTACCAGCAGGATACGCATGCCGGACCTCCTCTGCCGGATCGGGAATCGAGGGCGCGGGCGCGTCCCGAGGGCGCCTATAATACCTCCGCCCTGCCCGCCGGTGTCGGCGGCCTGTCCCTCATCGCCCTCCGTTCCGCCTTGCCGAATCGCGTCCTGACATCGCCCCTGCCGACGCCGTCCTCCGCGCCCGCATCGCCGATGCGCCGGCACCTGCTGCGCGCGGGTGCCGCGATGGCCGCCCTGCCCGCACTGGCCCAGGCCGCRCCGCGCGTGCCGGACGGCTATCCGCCCGAGTACGCCGGCATCATCGAACGGGCCCAGCGTGAGGGCGCCGTGGCGGTCTACGCGTCGACGGATCTCGCGGTGGTCCAGCCGCTGATCGCCGCCTTCGAAGCGCGCTACCCCGGCGTGCGCGTGCGCTACGCGGACCTGAACACGGTGGAGCTGAACGATCGATTCCTGGCCGAGAGCGCCGCGCTGGGCGCCACGCGCGCGCCGCGCGACGCGGCGTTCGCCGATGTGCTGTGGAGCACGGCGATGGACCTCCAGATCAAGCTTGTCAACGACGGCTATGCCCAGCGCTACAACTCGCCCGAGCGCGCCGGCCTGCCGAGCTGGGCGGTGTGGCGTGACGAGGCCTGGGGCACGACCTTCGAGCCGGCCGTGATCGTCTACAAYCGCAAGTATTTCGATGGCGCGCATGTGCCCGGSAGCCGCAGCGGGCTGGCGCGGCTGCTGCAGGAGCGCGGGCCGCAGTGGCGCGGGCGCATCGTGACCTATGACGTGGAGCGTTCGGGGGTGGGCTACCTGCTTGCGCAGCAGGACGCGCGCATGGGCAGCGAGTTCTGGTATCTGGCGCAGGCGCTGGGTCGCGCGGGCGTGAAGCTGTCGGCCTCGACGGCGGACATGATCGAAGGCATCGCCAGCGGCGAGCTGGTGCTCGGCTACAACCTGCTGGGGTCGTACGCGCTGTCGCTGATGGAGCGCGGCGCCAGCATCGGCGTGATCGCGCCGCGCGACTACACGCTGGTGATGTCGCGCGTGGCGTTTATCGCCCGGCAGGCGCCCCGGCCCAATGCGGCGCGGCTGTGGCTGGACTTCGTGCTCTCGCGCGAGGGGCAGGCGCAGCTCGGCAAGTCGACTTCCCAGCTCTATACGATTCGCACCGATACTGACAGCGCCTACACGGCCCAGACGCTGGCGGAGCGGCTCGGCTATGCGCTCAAGCCGATCAGCGTGGGCCCCGGCCTGCTGGCCGCGCAGGACGCCCTGCGCAAGCGGGCGTTCCTGGCGCGCTGGCGCGAGGCGCTGCGGGGATAGGGCTGGGGAGGCTCATTCGGCCAGGGCCTGTGGCGTGGACGACCCGCAGAACGTGGCCATTTCGGCGTCGATCGGCCCCATCGGGCGCGGCACGTAGCCTTTCCGGAGGGCGGTGGAGAAACGCAGCATGTCGATCATGGCGTCGGCCAGCCGCTCGGCTTCGTGATTGAGTTCGAAATCCTCGGGCGAGAACAGCCAGTGCGCCAGCACGCCACCAATGGCCGCGTGGAAGGCGTTGACGGCCAGCGGGATGTCGAGATCCTCCGGTAGCTGGCCGCATTCCACGGCCATGCGCAGGTGCTCGTGCATCTTGACCAGCCCTTCCTTGTGCGACTGGCGCTGGCGTTCGAAGATCGCGCCGTTGTCCTGCACCATCTCGCACTTGTGGAAGATGATCTCGAAGACGCGGCGCCACTGCGGGTTCACCACGGTCTGCTTGAATACGAAGGCGCAGATGTCGCGGATGCTGTTCAGCGGATCCTCGCGCAGCGCACGCCGCTCGGGGGCGATCAGCGCCTCCACCGGCAGGTTCACGCGGTCGCACATGGCCGCGAAGACATCGCTCTTGTTCTTGAAGTGCCAGTAGATGGCGCCGCGCGTGACGCCGGCCGCTTCGGCAATATCTGCAAGTGACGGGCGCGCCACGCCACGGGCGTGGAACACCGCCTCGGCGGCATCCAGGATCCGGTTGCGGGTTTCCTGCGCTTCTTCCTTGGTACGTCTGACCATTTCCTCTTTCCTGCCAGCGGACGCTTATCCGCCCAGGTCTCCGTTGTGCCACACGATTGTGACGACAACCTCKCATTTGTTCATGGCGACACCGCCATCGGCGGGGCGCATCCTAACCTGCCCGCAATATTCGTGCTCACTGTTGACGCAAATCGTCAAGATTGCGTCAAAAAGGCTGCGCTTCAAAGTGTTGTAAAAGGCGCTGTTTGCGTGCCGGACTTAACATACATGCTTGAATGTATATATACTACGCGCTTGCTCGATCGTCGGCCAGCCCAAGATCCAGTGACGCCCTGCACGCAAAGTGACGTCACGGCCGACGCGCCGGGCACCAACCTGCCAGTTTTAACGCACCAACGCCGCTAGCCATGCGCCCGCTCAAGGGGGCCGGCTTGCGGTGCGCATTACGCTTTTCCGCACTCGCCACGCAGTGGCGCGCCCGTCCGGCCGTCACATGCGGCCAGTGCGGCAGATCTCAAACATCATCATGGGGTTATCGATGAGGAAGTCCCAACGTATCCATTGCGTTGCCGCCGCCGTGGCGGTCCTGGCGTTGTCCGCCTGCGGCCAGAAGGCCCCGCAGGGCGGCGCCATGCCGCCGGCCGAAGTGGGTGTGGTTACCGTCACACCGTCCGCTGTTGCCGTCATCAATGAATTGCCGGGCCGCCTGGAAGGCGTGCGGACCGCCGAAGTGCGCGCCCGCGTGGAAGGCATCGTGCTGTCCCGCAACTACACCGAAGGCGGCGAAGTGAAGGCTGGCCAGGTGCTGTTCCGCATCGATCCGGCCCCGTACCAGGCCCAGCTGGCGTCCGCCAGGGCGCAGCTGGAGCGGGCCGAGGCCAACGCCGTCTCCGCGCGTCAGAAGGCCGAGCGCTACAAGCCGCTGGTGGCCGCCAACGCGGTCAGCAAGCAGGAGTTCGATGACGCCGTGGCCGCTGCCGGCCAGGCCAATGCCGACATCGCCGCCGCCAAGGCTGCCGTGACCACGGCCCAGATCAACCTGGGYTACACCACGGTCACCGCGCCGATCTCCGGYCGCGTGGGCCGCGCGCTGGTYACCGAAGGCGCGCTGGTCGGCAAGGGCGAAGCCACCAAGCTGACGGTGGTCGAGCAGGTCGATCCGATCTGGGTGACGTTCACGCAACCTGCCGCCGAAGTGGCACGCCTGCGCCGGGCCATCGAGAATGGTCAGGTCAAGGGTGTGAATGGCGGTGCCCGTGTGCACCTGTTCCCCGAGGCGGGCGACCGCGAGTACAGCCAGACCGGGAAGCTGCTGTTCACGGACATGACCGTGGACCCGACCACCGGCTCGATCACGCTGCGCGCGGAGTTCCCGAACGCCAAGCGCGAACTGCTCTCGGGCACCTTCGTGCGCGTGAAGATCGAGCAGGGCGTGGACGAGAACGCCCTGACCGTGCCGCAGCGCGCGCTGATCCGCACGGCGCAGGGCGCCAGCGTGATGGTGGTGGGCGCCGACGGCAAGGTGGCCGTGGTGCCGGTCAAGGCACCGCAGGCGATCGACGACCGCTGGATCATCACCGAAGGCCTGAAGGGCGGCGAGAAGGTGATCGTGGAAGGGCTGCAGAAGGTGCAGCCGGGCGCGCCCGCCAAGGCCGTGCCGTTCCAGGCGCCGAAGACCGCGTCGACCCCGGCCACCCAAGGCTGACCCGCGCCATCGCACCATAAGTAATAGATAGGGAGCCAGATTCATGGCCAAGTTTTTTATCGACCGGCCGGTGTTCGCGTGGGTGCTCGCGCTGATCATCGCGCTCGGCGGGGTGCTGGCGATCCTGCAGCTACCGATCGCCCAGTACCCCAACATCGCCCCCCCGATCATTTCGGTGACCACGACTTACCCCGGTGCGTCCGCCAAGACCATCGAGGACTCGGTGGTGTCCGTGATCGAGCAGGAACTCAACGGCGCGCCGAACCTGCTGTACTACGAGTCGCAAAGCGAGGCGTCCGGGCTGGCGTCGATCAACATCGCGTTCGCGCCGGGCTCGAACGTCGACCTGAACTCCGTGGAGGTGCAGAACCGCCTCAAGCGCGTGGAAGCGCGCTTGCCGGCGGAGGTGCGCCAGCAGGGCGTGAAGGTGGACAAGGCCGGCAACAACTACATGATGTTCATCACGGTCTCGTCCAAGTCCGGCAATACGGATGCGATCGCGCTCGGTAACTTCGTCTCCGCGCAGGTGGTGGACTCCATCCGCCGCGTGCCCGGCGTGGGCTCGGCCGACCTGTTCGGTACCGAGTACGCCATGCGCGTCTGGCTGGATCCGGCCAAGCTGACCGGCTACAACCTGACGCCGCTGGACGTGACCGCGGCGGTTTCCGAGCAGAACATCCAGGTCGCCGTGGGCGAACTGGGCGGCACGCCGTCGCCCCGGGGCACGGAGCTGAACGCCACGGTGAGCACGGAAAGCCGGCTGACCACGCCCGAGCAGTTCGCCAACATCCTGCTGCGCACGAACCCGGATGGGTCGTCGGTGCGCATCAAGGACGTAGGCCGTGTGGAACTGGGCGGCGCGGACTACTCCACGCTGGCCCGCATCAACGGCAAGCCGGCGTCGGCCATCGCCATCAAGCTCGCGCCCACGGGTAACGCGCTGGCCACGGCCACCGCCGTGCGCGCGAAGATGGAAGAGCTGCAACGCTACTTCCCGCCGGACTACGAGTTCAGCGTGCCGTACGACACCTCCGCCTTCGTGAAGATCTCGATCGAGGAAGTGGTCAAGACGCTGCTCGAAGCCGTGGTGCTGGTGTTCCTGGTGATGTACCTGTTCCTCCAGAACTTCCGCGCCACGCTGATCCCGACGCTGGTGGTGCCGGTGGCGCTGCTCGGCACGTTCGGGGCGATGCTGGCCTTCGGCTTCTCCATCAACGTGCTGACGATGTTCGGCATGGTGCTGGCCATCGGTATCCTGGTGGACGATGCCATCGTGGTCGTCGAGAACGTCGAGCGGATCATGAGCGAGGAGGGGCTCTCGCCCCGCCAGGCCACCCGCAAGGCCATGGGCCAGATCACGGGCGCCATCGTCGGCATCACGCTGGTGCTGACCGCCGTGTTCATCCCGATGGCSTTCTTCTCGGGCTCGGTCGGCAACATCTACCGCCAGTTCTCGCTGTCGCTGATCGCCTCGATGGCGTTCTCGGCCGTGCTGGCGCTGACGCTGACCCCGGCGCTGTGCGCCACGCTGCTCAAGCCGGTCGAGGCCGGCCATCACGAAGAGAAGAAGGGCTTCTTCGGCTGGTTCAACCGCACGTTCGCCACGGCGTCCACCGGCTACCAGGGCATGGTCGCGCGCATCCTGAAGCGCTCGGGCCGCTACCTGATCATCTACGCGSTGATCATCGCCGGCGTGGTGCTGCTGTTCCAGCGCCTGCCGTCGTCGTTCCTGCCCGATGAGGACCAGGGCTACATGATCACGGTCGTGCAGCTCCCGCAGGGCGCCACGCAGGAGCGCACCATCGGCGTGCTCAAGCAGATCGAGGACTACTACCTGCAGAAGGAGTCGAAGGTCGTCGACCAGATGATCACGGTGGCGGGCTTCTCGTTCTTCGGCCGTGGCCAGAACGGCGGTATCGCCTTCGTGCGGCTCAAGGACTGGAAGGAGCGCCCCGGCGCGGACCAGACCGCCCAGGCGCTGGTGGGCCGGGCATTCGGCGCGCTGTCGTTCATCAAGGATGCGATCATCTTCCCGCTGAACCCGCCTGCGATCTCGGAACTCGGCAATTCGTCGGGCTTCGACTTCCGCCTGCAGGACCGCACGGGGCAGGGCCACGCCAAGCTGATGGAAGCGCGTAACCAGATGCTCGGCATGGCGGCGCAGAATCCGGTGCTCCAGGGCGTGCGCCCGGAGGGCCAGGAAGACGCGCCGCAGCTGCGCATCGACATCGACCGCGAAAAGGCGCGGGCGCTGGGCGTGACGGTGGCGGATATCAACGCCACGCTGACCATCGCCTTCGGTTCCTCGTACGTGAATGACTTCATCTACGAAGGCCGCGTGCGCCGCGTGATCGTGCAGGCTGAGGGCGCGGACCGGCAACTGCCGGACGACCTGACCAAGCTGCGCGTGCGCAATGCCAATGGCGACATGGTGGCGTTTGCCGCGTTCGCCACGTCGCAGTGGATCATGGGCTCGCCGCGCCTGGAGCGCTACAACGGCATGCCGGCCGTGAAGCTGGCTGGCCAGGCTGCGCCGGGCAAGTCCACGGGCGAGGCCATGCGCGTGATGGAGGAAAACTTCGCCAAGCTGCCGCCGGGCTTCGGCTTCGAGTGGTCGGGCCAGTCGTATGAAGAGCGCCTGGCCGGTTCGCAGGAGCCGATTCTCTACACGCTGTCGCTGGTGATCGTGTTCCTGTGCCTGGCCGCGCTGTATGAGAGCTGGTCGATCCCGGTGGCGGTGCTGCTGGTGGTGCCGCTGGGCGTGCTCGGCGCGCTGCTCGGCGTGACGCTGCGCGGCATGCCCAACGACGTGTACTTCAAGGTGGGCCTGATCGCGACGATCGGCCTCTCGGCGAAGAACGCCATTCTGATCGTGGAGTTCGCCAAGGACCTGCAGGCCCAGGGCAAGGGGCTGGTCGAGGCGACGCTCGAGGCGGTGCACCTGCGCTTCCGGCCGATCCTGATGACGTCGTTCGCATTTATCCTGGGCGTGCTGCCGCTGGCGATTGCCACCGGCGCAGGCTCGGGCAGCCAGCGCGCCATCGGGACGGGCGTGATGGGCGGGATGATCACGGCCACGGTGCTGGCGATTTTYCTGGTGCCGGTATTCTTCGTGGTGGTGCGCGGCCGCTTCAAGGGCAGCGCGAGCCAGCACGAGCGGGAACGCGCGCGCCTGGAAGAAGCCCAGGAGAAAAACTGACATGACCAAGACACTGACCACACTGCTGCTGGTGGCCGGCGTGCTGACGGGCTGCACGCTGGCGCCGCACTATGACCGTCCGGCCGCGCCGGTSGCGGCTGGCTTTCCGGCGGCGCCGGAGGGCTACGCATCGGCCGAGGTGAAGAGCGGCGAGACCCGCCGCGCCACGGACATCGGCTGGCGCGACTTCTTCACCGATCCGCGCCTGCAGGGGCTGATCGCCACGGCGCTGGAGAACAACCGCGACCTGCGCACGGCGGCCTTGCGTATCGAGGAAGCGCGCGCGCAGTATCGGATCCAGCGCGCGGACCTGCTGCCGACCCTGAACGGCAACGCGAGCTTCCAGCGCGGCCGGTTCTCCGGGGCAACCTCGGGCGTCGATCAATCGTTCACGGGCAACATCTACCAGGTGGGCCTGTCGGTGACCCAGTGGGAGCTGGACTTCTTCGGGCGCGTCCGCAGCCTGTCGAACGCCGCGCTGGCCCAGTACCTGAGCACCGAGGAGGCCCATCGCGCCGCCTACATCTCGCTGGTGTCCGAAGTCGCCAAGGCCTATCTCGCCGAGCGCGCGGCGGCCGAGCAGTACGACCTGGCCCGCAACACGCTGGAAGCGCGCCAGAGCACGTTCGAGCTGGCGAAGCGGCGTTTCGATGCGGGGGCCACCTCGGCCCTGGATCTGCGCGACAACGAGTCGCTCGTGGCGCAGGCCCGCGTGGCCGCCGCGCAGCTGGCGCGCCAGCGTGCGCAGGCGCAGAACGCGCTGGAAGTGCTGGTGGGCAAGCCGATCGGCGAGATTGCCAACCTGCCGGCACCGATGCAGCTGTCCGACGAGCACATCATCAGCGACATCCCGGAAGGCTTGCCGTCCGATCTGCTGACGCAGCGTCCGGACATCCGCCAGGCCGAGCAGGCCCTGCTGTCGGCTAACGCCAACATCGGCGCGGCGCGGGCGGCGTTCTTCCCGCGCATCACGATGACCGCGAGCGCCGGCAACATCAGCACCTCGTTCACCAACCTGTTCGACTCCGGCGCCAACATCTGGTCGTTCTCGCCGCAGCTGGTGCTGCCGATCTTCGACTACGGCCGCAATCTGTCGAACCTCGACCTGGCGAACGTGCGCAAGAACATCCAGGTGGCCAACTACGAGAAGACCATCCAGGTGGCCTTCAGCGAAGTGGCCGACGCCCTCGTGGCGCGCGGCACGCTTGAAGAGCAGGTGGCCGGCCAGCAGCAGCAGCGCGACGCGGAATCGGCGCGCTACGAGCTGTCCCGGCTGCGCTTCCGCAGCGGCGTGGCGAGCTATCTGGACGARCTCGACGCGCAGCGCCAGCTGTTCTCCGCCGAGCAGGCGCTGATCCAGGCGCGGCAGTTGCGTCTGGTCAACTCGATCGACCTGTACCGCGCGCTGGGCGGCGGGCTGACCGAGACGGGTGCAGTGGCGCAGGCCACCACGCCGCCGACGGGCACCTCGGCACAGTAAGGACTGCGGCAACGCAGATGCAAAAAGGGCGAAGCGCGAGCTTCGCCCTTTTTGCTTGGGAGCGCCGGATCAGAACTTGTACGTCGCCGCCAGGAAGAAGATGATCGGATTCGGTTCGAGCTTCGTCTTCGAGGTGGACAGCGTGGTGCCGTCAGACGCCTTGATGGTCATCGTCGAGGTGCTCTTCAGCGGGATGTAGGTCACCGCYGCCGTCACGCCCCAGTGCTCGTTGAAGTTGTAGGTGCCGCCGACGTTGAACACCGGCGCCCACGACGACGAGGCATCGGCATGGACCGAAGTCGGCCCCGGGATACCGGCGCCGGCCGCCAGCACCGCGCCGAGGTTGTTGTTGACCGACTCCGCGAAGGCCGGATTCACGCGGATATCGGTGAAGAAGTTGTACGACACGCCCACCCCCAGGAACGGCCGGAAGCGCGTGCCCGGCTCCAGGAAGTGRTACTGGACCATCGCGGCAGGGCTCCACTGGCGGGCGCGCGTGATGATCGGGTTCAGCGACGGATCGCCCAGGCTCTGCCGCCCCAGTGCGCCGGCGGGCCCCGGCGGGATCAGCTCGCCGTGGCCGTACAGCTTGAACTCGGGCGGAATGCCACCCACGGCCGTCACGGCGATATGGTCCGTGACGAAGTGGCTGAAGGTCAGCCCCAGCGTATCGGCATTCGACGTCGACAGGCCGCTGCCCGGCGCCGTGAACGTGGAGGGCAGGCCGAGCGGGTAGTTGATCGGCACGTCCACCACGCTGGTGGTCAGCGGCGGGCTCGTGCCGTGGGTCTGGATATGGAACCAGCCGGCCGAGACGACGTTGTCCCCGGCTTTCTGGGCGTGGGCGGTCGGCATGCCGGCGCACGCGGCCAGCGTGGCGATGGTGGCGAGGCGGGCGAACAGGCGGTGCAGGGTCATGTTGTGTCTCCTGTCCGTTATTCGACAAACGCGCCGACGGTGAAGTAGGGCGAGCCGTTGCGGTCCTCGACGAAGCCGAACACGCCGCGTGGGCCGGTGAACATGAACTTGCCCTTGGGGCCGCTGGCGCCGACGTCCTTGCGGGTGGTGGTGACYACGCCCGGCACCGTCTGCGAGAAGTCGAGCTTCATCGCCGTGGCCAGCGTGGCGTCCGAGGCGCGGAACGGGTCGAGCATGGCCGCGTCGCCATCGACCAGTGCCGTCACGCGGTACTCGAAGTTGCTGTCCACCCCCACGTACTCGGCGTTGTAGGTGCCCTGCGGCGCGGAGACCGCCTGCGCCATCATGCCGATGCCGATCTCGTCGTCGGCGCCCACCGGCAACTGGGTGAAGTCGTCGTTGGCAAAGCCCACCCGGATCATGATCGGCACGAGGTGCCCGGCCAGCTTGCCGACGATCAGGTAGGCGCGGCCCAGCACGGCGCCCAGCGTCGGCGGCAGTTCGCCCTCGTAGCGCGTGGAGAGCAGGGTGCCGTTGTCCTGCGGCACGAACTTGTCGCCGCGCTGCTTGCAGGTGCCGCCGGCCTTGTTGTCGCACACCGTGAACGAGCCATCGGCCGCCAGCGCCATGCGGTAGTCCTGCGCCACCATCTGGAACTTCTTCGATGGCACCTCATGGAAGCCCGAGCCGTTGTAGCTTCCGGCAATCTTGGTCAGGTCGGTCTCGGTCTGCGCGAAGCCGATGAACTGGAAGAACGGGAAGGTGGTATCCGGCACCGAGCCCGCGCCGGCGATGCCGTTGAACTGGATGCGCGCGCCCGGGATGGTGCCGCCCATCACGCCCTGCCCGATGAACAGCCGCGCCGGCCGGGCCGGGTCGAGGCTGGCGCCGAGCAGCTGGAACGCGCACTGGTTGAGCTTCTCGGTCGGCAGGCCGGTCTCTTTGGCCAGCGTGCCGGTCATCACGTTCTTGCCGCCGGTGGGGTCGGAGCGGGTCGGCTTGATGGTGCCYGTGGTGCGCGGCACCGATGAATCGAGGAAGGTGACAGCCCAGGTGCGCTGGGTGGTATCGATCTGCACCTTGACCAGTTCGCCCGAACCCGTGCCGCCGATGTAGGGCGTGGAATAGTCGATGGCGCTCGGGCACAGCCGCACCGGCGCGGCGGCCGGCGTGGCGGTGCCACCGCCGCTGTCCCCGCCGCCACCGCAGGCGGCGAGCAGGGCGGTGGCGCCGAGTACCAGCGCGAGCCGGCCCAGCCACGGTTGGCGACGGGGGACGGGGAGCGAGTCAGGAAGCGGGGAGGGCAGTTGGGGCATGAGGCGTCTCCTTGGTCTTTCTTATGGTGTGGGGTGCGGAATCAGCGGCTGGCCAGCGCGCTCACGCGGAACGTGGGGCTCGCGGCGGGGCCGAACAGGTGCGCGTAGACCGGGCCGGTGGTGATCAGCTTGCCGGTGACGCCGCTGTTGTCGGTGGTGGCCACTACGCCGGGCTGGGTGGCCTGCGTGAAGTCCATCTGGAAGCCGCCCACCGGCTTGAGCGACGAGTCCTGCGGATCGATCAGCGCGACGAGGTTGTCGTGGACGATCGACGACAGGTACTTGAAGTCGCTGCCCGAGCCGATGTAGCTGCCCTGCATCGCCGCCTGCGTGGTGGCGGTGGTGGGCGAGAGCAGCGCCAGGCCCGATTCGTCATCCACGCTGAGGATGTTCGCCGCCAGGTCGATGCGGGCATAGCCGACGCGGATCAGCAGCGGCACCTGCGCGCCGTCGAGCTTGCCGACCACCAGCACGCCCTTGGCGAGACTGTTGGGGTCCTGCAGGAAGGCCTTGTCGAAGAAATGCGGGTAGGGCTGGGTGCTATTGGCGTTGTCGCTGTCGAACGCGCCGTCGGTGCCCCCGCGCAGCTTCCACGGCTGGCCYGTGGTCACGCAGTTGCCGCTCGATGCGTGACAGGTGCCATCGGCATTGAGCGTCTCCACGGTCTGCGCCGTGGCAGGCAGGAAGTAGCCGGCCGGGRACAGCTCGCCACCGGACGGCACGAGGTGGTAGCCGAGCACGTTGTAGGTGCCGGCCACCTTGGCGAAGTCGGTCTCGGTCTGGGCGAAGGCCAGCACCGGGTACATCGGRAAGGTGGTCTTCGGGATCGCGCCGATGCCGAAGATGCCGGCGTACTCGATCGTCGCCCCCGGAATGCCGCCGCCCGCCACGCCGTTGCCGACGAAGATGATCGGCGGGTTGGCCGGGTCGATCAGCGCCTGCGAGACGCCGTCGGAGGCCGTGGCCGTCTTCAGCTCGTAGGCGCACTGGTTCTGCGCCGGGGTGGGCAGCGGGCGCGTGGGATGCGCCATCGTGCCGGTCAGCGTCACGCCGCCGCGCGTCGGGTAGATGTCGTTGGTGGCCTTCGGCACGGCCGATTCGAGGATCTGGATGCGGTAGGTGCCCTGCGTGGAGTCGAACTGCATCTTCACGAGTTCGCCAGCGCCGGAGCCGCCCGTGTAGGTGGTGTTGTAGTCGAGCGTGTCCGGGCACAGCGCGGCCACGGGCTGGTTCTGCGTGGGGCCGGTGGCGGGGCAGCTGTTGGTGGCGCCGCACTGCTGGGCGGCGGCGGGCGCCGCGGTGCCCGGGTCATCGCCCCCGCCGCCGCAAGCGGCCAGCGTGAGCGTCAGGCTTACCCCAGCCAGGGTGGCGGCGAAGCWAAGGGCGCTGTTAGGGGCGCGATGTGGCGCGSGCCGAAGGTGCAGCTCGGACATGACTTGTCTCCATGTTGTTATGACCGGCGGTCCGCTTGTTGCGGATCTCTCGCGGTGGGTCGGACTCTCGCGTCTGGCGCGTTTGAGCGTCAATAGAGCGCTCGTTCCAAACACCGGTGGCCGGTCTGTCAGCGTTGCCGTGCAAGCGCGGGGGCCCAGCGTTCAAACCGTGTGCGGRGGCCCCTGCGTCCACATTCAAACGCCCGGCGYRCGCACTCGCGCGGCGGTCAGAACTTGTATTCGCTGTTGGCGGGGTCGAACGTGGCGGCGTCGAAGGTCTTCTTCACCGCGCGCTCGAACACGATCTTCTCGACCATGTTGCCGTCCGCRTCCCACGCGGTTTCCACGCGCGGCCACGGGTGCTTGAGATCCAGCATCAGCTGCACCTTCTTGGCGTAGTACTTGGGCGCGCCCTCGGGGAGGTCCCAGGTCAGCGCCACCATGCGCACGCCCTGTTCGCGCACGATCTCGGCCCGGTTGTACTTTTCGGAGAGGCCGGCGGCGCGCAGCGAGCGCGCGTCGCGTTCGAGCATCGACAGCACGAACTGGAAGCCCAAGTCGCGGACCGTATGGTTCGACTGAGACTTGGCGAGCGTGCCATCGAGCGAGATCCACATCGACGTGAAGCCCATGATGCCGCCCAGGTGGCCGTACATCTCGTCCTTGCGGCGGGTCTCGTCATAGAGAATTTCCTGCCCGGACTGCACGCCGTTGGGCAGCCACTTGGCGTAGAGCTGGCGCGGCTGGTGGCGGTAGCGGATCATCATCCGCGCCGGGGTGTCCTGCCACTGGCCATTGAGGCGCTCCTGGCGGGTCATCCAGTATTCGTATTCGGGATAGCGGCTCATCTCGGCGCGCGCCCACATCAGCAGGGTCTCGGGCTGCAGGGCGTCGAAGGTGGCCAGTAGCTGCGCATCGGGCAGCGCGGCCAGCTCGCCGCTGGCAACCTGCTTCGAGAACAGCGCCGACTGCTGGGCGGCCGGGATGCCGTCATAGGGCGTGGCGGCGCGCGTACCCGGTGCTGCGGCGGGGGCGCTCATGGTTGGGGCGGCCGGCGGCGCGGTCTGGGCGCGGGCCAGYGGSAGGCCAACGTGTTGCGTGGCCAGCAGGCCGATGACGGCGCCGATGGCGGCGACCAGATGTAATGGCTTCATCGCGTGTCTCTTGTCTGTTGTTGTGCAAGGCGTGGGCAAATGGCGGGCA
This sequence comes from Cupriavidus sp. KB_39, assembly GCF_052114485.1. Taxonomy (NCBI): domain Bacteria; kingdom Pseudomonadati; phylum Pseudomonadota; class Betaproteobacteria; order Burkholderiales; family Burkholderiaceae; genus Cupriavidus; species Cupriavidus sp. KB_39. The sequence goes on along the minus strand of NZ_JBFREV010000041.1, from coordinate 30,474 downwards.
GCAGGGCGCCCGTGCGTGGCGCGCAGGGCGTCACGCCTCGCGGTGGCGTGGCGAAAAGAATCGATCTCGAATCAGGGCAATCCCGGCGCGACGCGGGTCGTCGCGCGCTCGGTGCCAGGGCGGCGGTCCCGATGGAGACCGCCGCGCACGGCTAGTTTCTGGAGCGGGTGCGCATCCAGTCGTCGAGCGGATTGCTGGGGAAAGCGGGACACATCTCGCGGCGTACCGCCAGGCTGGCGGTGGCCGCGCGCGTGGCCCCTTCGTTGCGTACCGTGCGCGTGCCGCGTCGGGCACGGTTCACGGCGGCGGCCGTGGCAACGGCGGCCTGGTGGGCCTCGTCCTCCACGGTGGCGGCCAGGGCCGCCATATGTGCCTGCTCATCGGCCTGCTGAGCATCGCCGATGTCGAACACGTCCTGCAGCGCGCCCAGCTCCTGCGTCTCGGGCGAGGGCGCCTTGAGGGCTGCCACCACCATCGACGTCAGCTGGGCCAGCACGTGCGCATCGCTCATGCTCTTGCCCTGCGTGAACGCCGGCATCAGGTTGCCGAGTTCGTCGCCGGCCAGCACGCCGGCCAGCGCCTTGAGCGCGAAATGCAGGCGCCAGCCGAGTTCCTGGCGTGGCACGTCCGGCAGCGCCAGGGCGAAGGCTTCGAAGAAGCGCCCGAAGACCGGAGCGTAGTGCCCCATCAGGTAGGACTGGATGAATGGCGAGGTGTCCGAGTACACCCGCCCGAGCAGGCGCAGGAAGGACGGACCGCCGATCTCGGGCTGGCGTGCCATCTGCAGCGCGGGCACGAACAGCGCGCCCATCACGTGTTCGCAGCGGATGGCGTGGCCGGGCCAGCGGGCCTCGCAGGCATCGAGGAGCGCCAGTCGCCGCGTGTTGAGTGGATCCAGCCGGCGGCCGAGCACCGCCTGCATCATCATTTCCTTGCTGCGGAAGTGGTAGTTGACGGCTGCGAGATTGACGATCGCCCGCGACGTGACTTGCCGCAGGGAGGTCGCTTCGTAGCCCACTTCGATGAACAGCTTCTCGGTCGCATCCAGGATCCGCGCCTTGGTATCGCCTGCCGTGCTTTTGCCGGTCTTCATGGGGTGTCTCTCGCAAAATTACTGCTGTGGACCCCTGCAAATATCCACTACCACTGTGGCTCCGTTGCTCTGTCGGCGTACGGATGCTTGAAACGGTTGTACGAAGCCTACTTCACCGCCTCGACTGTTTCACAAGTGCAATTTTCGAAGAGTTCCTCTAGACCGCGAGTACCGATCCGCCAGGCAGAAAACCTACGCGAATCCGTAGGGTCGCCACAGTCGCCGGGCCTCCGCCATGCCTTGTGATGCCAAGCCTGGCGGCGGTTTGCCTCCGCTGCGCGATCCCCAACCCAACGCTACCGCCCCCCCGAGCGGGCCGCCGCCGATCCCATCACGCCGTGATGCGAGCTGCTAGCGACATACCATTTTGCGCCGTCAATGCGAAAACTGACAACTGGGGATTCGCCCCGATGCTCGTAGGAAACACTGACCCGTCGCACACAGACAAATTGGACAAATGGTGATGCCGGCCCTGGCTATCGACCACGCCGCGCGCCGGGTCGTCGCTCATCGCGCAGCCGCCCATCAGGTGGGCGGTGAACAGCAGGGCACGGAACGGCTTCAGGGGCAGGGTCTGGATGGCGTCGCGCGCCTGCGGCCAGCTGGTGTACCAGGCGGCGTCCAGATGGGCGGGACGCACCTTTTTGGCGCCAGCGGCGAACTGGGCCTCGGCCATGCTCAGCCAGGCGCGGCGCACGCCGTCCCAGACGTAGTCGCTCAGCGCGTAGTCCAGCACCGGGCTGCCGTCGTCGGCCACGCGCACCCGGCCGCCGGGGCTATCCGGCACGAAGCCGTCGCGCAACAGCGCCAGCATGGCGTTGGTGTGCGGCAACGCGGCCATCTCGCGGCGCAGCGCATCGCCAAAATTGTTGAGCACGCCAGCGCTGATGCCGGGGAACATCGGCGGGACCTCCAGCTTGTAGCCCATCGGGCCGGTGGCGCCATTGCGCCACTGAAATTCGTCCGAGGCGATGGATTGGGGCGCCCCATAGTACGGTTCGATAAGCTCCGGCATTTCCGCAATGCTCAAATTCACCGGATGAATAAACGTGCGACGACCGACAAGATCGTGCGGATCCGGCACCCCCGAACGCAGCAGTAGCGCCGGCGAGTTGATGGCCCCGCCCGCCACCACCACATGGCGTGCCCGCACGGTCAGCGTSACGCCGGTCGGCGTATAGCCGTCGAAGCCGAGGGCCTCGCCCGTCAGCCCGTGCACGGCCTTGCCGTCATGGTCGAGCTTGCGTACCCGCACGCGGTGGATCAGCGTGGCGCCGTGGGCGAGCGCGTTGGGAATCGTCGACACCAGCATCGACTGCTTGGCGTTGACCGGGCAGCCGAAGCCGCAATAGCCGGAGTTCCAGCACCCCTTCACATTGCGCGGAATCACGTGCGATTCCCAGCCGAGCTGGTCGCAGCCCCGCTTGAGCACCGCGTTGTTCGGATTCGGTGCCATCGCCCAYGGCGCCATGCCGAGCCGGGCCTCGATGCGCGCGAACCACGGCGCCATCTCGGCCTCGCTGTGGCCCGTCACCGCGTGTTCGCTGGCCCAGTGCGCCAGCGTCCGGGACGGCGTGCGGAAGCTGGACGACCAGTTGACCGTGGTGCTGCCGCCCACCGAGCGTCCCTGCAGCACGGCGATCGCACCGTCCGACGTCGCCCGGGCGGCCGCCTCCTGGTAGAGATCGCGATAGGCGCGCGCCTCGTCCATGTCCCGGAAGCTGTTCGAGGTATGCAGCCCGCCTTCCTCGAGCAGCAGCACCCGCAGGCCCGCTTCGCTGAGGATTTCGGCGGCCATGCCGCCGCCCGCACCGGTGCCGATGATGGCCACGTCAGTGTCGAGCGTGCGCGGCGCGGTGAATGTGGCGGCGTCCAGCACCTTCCAGCCGGACGCGATGCCGGCGCTGTAAATATCGTCGATGGCCATGAGCGGGAGCCTTAGCTGTGGAGGGCGCGATAGACCGCGGGATTCGGGCCGGGATAGCCGCTCGCAGCCCAGGTGCCCGGCAGCACGAAGTAGGCGACGCTGGCCAGCTTGACCAGCACCACGCCGCCCGCGTTGAGCGTCTCGAAACGGCTGGCGCGCCAGCGCGCGAGGAAGGCGCGCACCGCATCGGGCGTGGCCTGCTCCCACGGCGACCGAACGCCCGCCACGGCCCAGCGCAGCGGCGTGCTGGCCAGCAGGTCAAGCAGCTTGCGTAGTTCCCCGCGCCCGTTCTGATCCATCGCGGCGATGGTTCCGTCGATGTTCCTTACGGCGGCGGCCAGCCGCGTCTCGTGCGTGGCGGCGTCCACCGTGGCCAGATCGCTGGCGATGGCGGGCAGCAGGGCGCGAAACAGGGTCACATCGGCCGGGCGCAGGAACGCCATGCCGGCCTCCGGCGCATCGGCGGGCGTGCAGCCGGTCAGCGCCGGGAACAGCGCCGAGCAGGCGATGGCCGCCGAGAAGCCGGCGCCAACCTTCAGGAATGCGCGACGCGCGGGTCGTTGGGGTGGGGCGAGGGAAGCTGGTCGGGGCATGCGGTGTCTCCGTTTTTGTTCTTGGGATGACGGCGTTGCGATTCTGCCTAAGCGCCCGAGAATAATTTCGACTTCCACTTCGGTTTCAAACGCGCGGCTGACATCCGTACCCACTGCTGCGCCCATCGCYGYGTCRTCGTTTTATGTGATGGCTACGACACTGGAAATCCCCCAAAAATAGAGCAATCCTTCAAGCCATCGGATTGACCGGCCCCGGAAGCGCTACCTATGATGACATCGACCAATGTCACAATAAACGGTGTCGCTAACGAACCGCCGCCAGCCGGCGCCGCCAGCGCACCCACCGGAACGCCCTCTATGAACGCACCCGTGGACCTGCCGGCCGGTCTTGGCACCGAAGTCACCTGCGACATCGCCATCATCGGCAGCGGCTTTGCCGGGCTGGGCATGGCCATCCGCCTCAAGCAGTCTGGCGAAGACGATTTCCTGATCTTCGAGCAGGCCGAGGCGGTGGGCGGCACCTGGCGCGACAACCACTACCCCGGCTGTGCCTGCGATGTGCAATCGCACCTCTATTCGTTCTCGTTCGCGCCGAACCCGGACTGGTCGCGCATGTTCTCGACCCAGCCGGAAATCCGCGCCTACCTGGAACACTGCACGGACCGCTTCGGCCTGCGCCCTCACCTGCGCCTTGGGCATTCGCTCCAGCAGGCCACCTGGGACGCCCCGGCAGGCTGCTGGCGCCTGCGCATGGCCGATGGCCGGCGCGTGCGGGCGCGGGTGCTGGTGTCGGGGATGGGCGGCCTGAGCCGGCCATCGATCCCCAATATTCCCGGCCTCGATACCTTTGCGGGCGCGATGTTCCACTCGCAGCAGTGGCGCCATGACACGCCGCTGGCCGGCAAGCGCGTTGCCGTGATCGGCACCGGTGCCAGCGCGATCCAGTTCGTGCCGCAGATCGCGCCGCTCGTCGATCAGCTCGACCTCTACCAGCGCACCCCGCCGTGGATCATGCCGAAGCCGGACCGGCCGGTCTCCGCCACCGAGCGCTGGCTGTTCCGCCACCTGCCGTTCACGCAGGCGCTGGCGCGCACGGGGATCTACTGGATGCTCGAATCGCGCGTGCTCGGCTTCGTGCTCCATCCGAAGCTGATGAAGGCGGTGGAGCGCATCGCGCGCCGCCATCTCCGGCGGCAGGTGCCGGACCCGACCCTGCGCGCCACGCTGACGCCGGACTACACCATCGGCTGCAAGCGCGTGCTGATTTCGAACGATTACTACCCGGCGCTGATGCGGCCCAACGTGGACGTGGTGACCACCGGCATCGACCACGTCGAGGCGGACGCCATCGTCATGCGCGACGGCACGCGCCGCCCGGCGGACTGCATCATCCTCGGCACCGGCTTCCACGCCACGGACCCGCTGCCGCGCGGCGTGATCGTCGGCCGCGACGGCGAAGACCTGCTCGATGCCTGGCGCGATGGCGCGCAGGCCTACCTCGGCACCACCGTGGCCGGCTTCCCGAACCTGTTCCTGATCGTCGGCCCAAACACCGGCCTGGGCCACAGCTCGATGGTGTTCATGATCGAGTCGCAGGTGAACTACGTGCTGGACGCGCTGCGCCACATGCGCCAGGCCCGCCTCCAGGCCGTGGACGTGCGCCCGCCCGTGCAGGCCGCCTTCAACCGCAACATCCAGCAGAAGCTCGGCCACGCCATCTGGAGCGCCGGCGGCTGCGCCAGCTGGTACATCGACCCACGCAACGGCAAGAACACCACGCTGTGGCCGGGCTTCACCTGGCAGTTCCGCCGCGCCACGCAGGCTTTCCAACCGGCCGATTACGAGCGATGGCCGGCACGGCAGCCGACTGGCATGCCGCAGCCCGAGGACGCCGACGCGATCCGCRTCTAGCCCCACACGCCAAATAAAAGAGGAGACCCGCATGAAGGTGTTTCGAAACAAGGTGGCCGCCATCACCGGCGCCGGTTCGGGCATGGGCCGATGCCTGGCGATCCAGCTCGCGCAGGAGGGCTGCCACGTGGCGATTTCCGATTGCAACGAGGCGGGGCTGGCGGAAACCGCTGCGCAGGTCGCGCGCCATGCGCCGGGTGTGACGATAACGGCGCACCTCGTCGATGTGGCGRACCGCGCCGCCGTCCACGCCTGGGCAGACGACGTGGCCGCCGCGCATGGCCGCGTCAACCTGATCTTCAACAACGCCGGCGTGGCGCTGTCCAGCACCGTGGACGGCATGCAGTACGACGATCTCGACTGGATCATCGGCATCAACTTCTGGGGCGTGGTCCATGGCACGAAGGCCTTCCTGCCGCATCTCAAGGCCAGCGGCGAGGGCCACATCGTCAACACCTCGAGCGTGTTCGGCCTCTTCGCGCAGCCCGGCATGGGCGCGTACAACGCCAGCAAGTACGCGGTGCGCGGCTTCACGGAGTCGCTGCGGCAGGAACTCGACCTGATGGACTGCGGCGTCTCGGCCACCACGGTGCACCCGGGCGGCATCAAGACCAATATCGCGCGCGACAGCCGCGTCTCGCCGAGCGTGAACGGCCTGCTTGTGCGCGATGCCCAGCAGGGCCGTGAAGAGTTCGAGAAGTTCTTCATCACCACGCCCGAGAAGGCCGCCGGCATCATCCTGGACGGCGTGCGCGCCAACAAGCGGCGCGTGCTGGTGGGGCCCGATGCGTACGCGGCAGACGCCATGGCGCGCCTGCTGCCGGCGGCGTACCAGTCGCTGGTGGTGCGCGAGACGCGCCGCAAGCGCAAGACGCTGATGCCGGACGGCACGCCGGCGGCGGCCAGCGAAGGAGAGCGCGCATGACCCGCGCCGCGTTGCCGCGGGAAGCCGCGCTGCAGGCGCCGCCGGGCGCGTTCACGCGCTGGTTCGGGCAGGGGCGGGTGGGCTTCTTCAGCCTGTCCCGCGCTACGCTGGCGCGCCGCTACGCGCTGCCGGCCTCGCGCTGGGTGCAGGTGATGGGCGCGCTGGTCCACTACACCGAGGAGGGCGTGCCCGAGGGCGAGCCGCTGGTGCTGATCCATGGTTTCGGCGCGTCCCTGCACACCTGGGAAGGGCTGATGCCCGCGCTGCGCCAGCGCTACCGCGTGCTGCGGCTCGACATCGCCCCGTTCGGCCTGACCGGACCGCTGCGCGACGCACGCGGCCGCGTGGTGACGATGGACATCCACGTCTACCGCGACTTCATCGACGCCTTCCTGGCCGCCGTGCAGGTCTCGCGCGCCACGCTGATCGGCAACTCGCTGGGCGGGCTGATCGCCTGGGACCTGGCCGTGCGCCGCCCCTCGCTGGTCAACCGGCTGGTGCTGATCGATGCGGCCGGTTTCCCGATGCAACTCCCTATCTATATAGATCTGTTCCGCCACGCGCTGGTGCGCTGGTCGGCGCCGCGCCTGCTGCCCGAGTGGATCATCCGGGCGGCCACGCGCGATGTGTACGGCGAYGCCTCGCGCGTGCCCGAGGCCACCTTCCGGCGCTATGTCGATTTCTTCTACGCCGAGGGCAGCCGCRAGGCCATCGGCCGGATGGTGCCGAAGCTCGATTTCGCCGACCTCGCCACCGACCTGCTGGCCGGCGTGCGCGCGCCGACGCTGGTGCTGTGGGGCGACCGCGACCGCTGGATTCCGCCCGCGCACGCCGACGCCTTCCTGGCGCGGCTGCCCRACGCCACCCTGCGCCGCTACGCCGGCCTGGGCCATATCCCGATGGAGGAAGACCCGCACCGCGTGGCGACCGACCTCCTGCCGTTCCTGGACGCCGCCGGCGCAGGCCGTCCGCTTTCGATCAAGGAGCTCACATCATGATGCCAGTCCGTCGCGACGTGCATCCGCACCTCCCGCCAGCCCGCATCAGCGACTGGCACGAGCGCGGCCCCCACGTCACCCAYTTCATCAACGCCCTGTCGATCTTCTTCCCGGCCGGCGAGCGCTTCTTCATGGACAGCGTGCGCCACTACCGCGACCAGCTCACCGACCCGGAGCTGAAGCGCGCCGTGGCCGGYTTCATCGGCCAGGAGGCGATGCACACGCGCGAGCACATCCTCTACAACCGGCTGCTCGACGACGCGGGCCTGCCGGCGAGCCAGCTCGACAACTTTGTATCAAAACTGTTGAATTTKCTGCGCAAGATCCTGCCGCACTCGTGGCAGCTCGCGCACACCATCGCGCTGGAGCACTACACGGCGATGCTGGCCGGCGGCATGCTGTCCGACCCGCGCCACATGGGCCGTTCGGAGCCGGGCTACCGGCAGGTGTGGACCTGGCACGCGCTCGAGGAAACCGAGCACAAGGCCGTGGCCTATGACGTCTGGAACGCCGTGATGAAGCCCGGCCCGTACCGCTACCTGCTGCGCGCGWTCACCATGCTGACCACCACGGTCACGTTCTGGGCGCTGGTCTTCGTCTTCCACGTGCGGCTGGTGATGGCGGACAAGACCTGCCGCCACAAGCTGCCCGGCTTCGGCAAGGTCGTCAACTTCCTCTGGGGCGCGCCGGGTGTGCTGCGCAAGATGATCCCGGAATGGTTCGACTACTTCCGGCCGGGTTTCCATCCGTGGGACGAGGACAACCGGGCCGAACTGAACCGGATCGGGCCGCTGATCGAGGAGATCGAGCAGACCGCGCTGCAGGCCGGGGCCAGCACGCGCGCGCCGTCGATCCGCAGCGCGGCCTAGCTGCGSGGTTCGGTAGGAGGTTCCGAGGGAGGCGCGGCGGGATCGTGCAGGTGTTCAAGGATCGCGGCGACGCGGTCCCCGAGGTACTTGTTGGCCGAGATYTCCAGCGCACGCATCATCTCGGTCTCCACGGCCACCATCGCCAGCGGGCGGATGCGCCAGAGGATGTCCACCAGCCGGGGCACCTCGGCCGGCGGCGGCAGCTGGCCTTCGCCAAAGCGGTCCAGCTCGCGCACGACCATGCCGACGATGCGGTCGGACACGGCCTGGAAGTGGCTGCGGGAATGCTCGATGATGTCCAGCACGTCTTCCAGCCCGAAGCCGGCCCGGGCGATCTCCGCGCCGGCCATCAGCGCGCGCGGGCTGCGCGCGAGGTAGCCGAAGCCGTCCGGCTCCAGCAGCCCCAGCGCGATGGCCTTGGCCAGCGCCGGGCGCGACACCGCACGGCCGAACAGCCGGGCCAGTGCGAGGTAGGAATAATGGCGCGGCGCCTCGCTGTTCCACGGGCTGCTGATGGCCGTCTCCAGCCCGAGGATGGAGCGCAGGTCGTGGCCTTCGACGATGGCCTTGAGCAGCTCCATGATGTTGGCGAGCGTGTAGCCGCGCGCCAGCAGGTGATGGATCAGGCGAAGGCGCCCGAGATGGGTTGGCGTGTAGATGCCGACCCGGCCACGCCGCTCGGGCGGATCGATCAGGCCGCGATCCTGGTACGAGCGGATATTGCGCACCGTGGTGCCGGCCGCGCGCGCCAGTTCGTCGATCGTGTATTCGGGATGCGGCGGCTTGGCGCCGCGCGGTTCGGTGGCCATGGGGGAAAATTCTAACCGAGTCGCGCAGGGGCCGGCGCTACAATGCCCGATCTCCCGCCTGCCCCGCCCGCCGCCCCCCATGCACATCCGTTGGCTCGAAGACTTCGTCTGCCTGGCGCAGGCCGGCAGCCTGGCGCGCGCGGCCGAGTTGCGCAATGTCACGCCGCCGGCGTTCGGCCGGCGCATGCAGGCGCTGGAGGTCTGGGCCGGCGCGCCGCTGATCGACCGCAGCGCGTTTCCCGTGCGGCTGACCGCCGAGGGCCGCCAGTTCCTTGAAGCCGCCGAAGCCGCGCTGCGCACGCTCGACGAAGCACGCCTGTCGCTGCGGGCCGCACATCGCGCTGATGCCAAAACGCTGACCATCGCCACCGGCAAGACGCTGGCCCGCTCGATGGTGCCGGCGTGGCTGGCCGGCCTGCGCCACGCGCTGCGCGACGACCCGGCCGGCGCCGGCTTCCGCACGCGCATCTCCACCCATGCCACGCACGACGCCCTCGCGCTGTTCACCGAAGGYGACGTCGATTTCCTGCTCTGCTACAGCCCGCACGACCTGCCCGTGATGCTGGACGAYGCGCGCTACACCTTCCACCCGGTGGGCGTGGAGCGGCTGGTCTGCGTGGCCGCCGCCGACGCGCGCGGCGGCCCGGCCTATCGGCTGCACCGGGCCAAGACCGCCACGCGTACCGCGCCCGTGCCGATGATCGCCTACGCCGAGACGCTGACCATGGGCCGCATGGTCAATCAGGAAATCGCACGCCGGAAGCTGGCTGCGCGGCTCGATGTGATCGCCGTGAGCGATTTCGCCGAATCGGTGCATGAGATGGTGCGCCAGTCGATGGGATTGGCCTGGCTGCCCGCCCGGCTGATTGCCGACGACCTCCACGCGGGCCGTCTGGTGCGSGCCGATCTGGACGGCGGCGACGCCTCCGACCTYGCCCTCGACATCCGCCTCTACCGGCCCCGGGCGTCGATGCGCGCGCTGGCGGAGGCGTTCTGGCGGGCGGCGGCGCAGCGGGCGGATTAGGACGCGTCTTAGCTGTCGATTCGCGCGCAGAATCGGGAGCGAACTCCGTCGATTTTCGACCCACATTTGTGCGTCCAACTGCACCATTCCGGCCCATTGCCGAAATGGCAACCCGCATTGCCAAAGCCGCATGCCGGCGCGCCCGGCGCTCACTACCATCGCCGGACAACACCACACCTGCCGGAAGAGAAATCACCATGAAAACCCTGCTGCGCGCGGCCGCTGCCGCCTCCCTGAGCTGTTGTGCCCTCGCCGCCACCGTCGCCCAGGCGGCGGGTGGCTATCCCACCAAGCCCATCACGCTGGTGGTGGGCTACACCGCCGGGGGCAGCGTCGATCTGGTCGCCCGCACCGTGGCGCCGGAGCTGGGCAAGCGGCTCGGCCAGAGCGTRGTGATCGAGAACCTCGGCGGCGCCGGTGGCACGATCGGCGCGTCGAAGGTGGTCAAGGCGGAGGCGGATGGCTACACGCTGCTGCTGGGCTCGGGCAGCGAGGTCTCCATCGCCCGCCTGACCAACCAGGCCGTGCGCTATGACGGCGAGAAGGATCTGGCGCCGATCACCTTCGTCGGCACGCAGCCGATGGTGCTGGTCGGCAAGCTGCAACTGCCGGCCAAGGACGCGGGCGAGCTGATGGCGCTGGCCAAGTCGCAGCCGGGCAAGCTGTCTTACGCCTCGTCGGGCGTGGGCACGCCGCTGAACCTGGCGGGCGAGCTGATCAAGCAGCAGGGCAAGGTCAACATCACGCACGTGCCGTACAAGGGCGCCTCCGCGATGGCCACGGACCTGCTGGGCGGCCAGATCGACCTCGCCGTGATGGTGCTGTCGTCGGCGCTGCCGCATATCCAGGCGGGCCGYGTRCGCGCCTATGGCGTGACCGAGGGCAAGCGCGCCAGCGTGGCGCCGAACGTGCCGGCGCTGGCCGAGACGCCGTCGCTCAAGGGCGTGGACATGGGCGTCTGGTTCGGCCTGATGGCGCCTGCCGCCACGCCGCGCCCGGTGATCGACCGCCTGAACACCGAGATGCAGGCCGTGCTGGCCCTGCCGGACGTCCGCAAGAAGCTGGCCGAAGCTGGCGTAGAGGTGGCGCCGGCCAATCCGGCCCAGTTCGGCACCTTTATCAAGCGCGAGACGGCCCGCTATCGGACCATCGTGCAGACCGCCGATATCCGCGAGTAAATAGGATTCTTTCCATGACGCAGACGCCTCCCGCCTTCGCCGCCTATCCGGTGGAGGTCAGCTTTCCCGATATCCGCCCCTACGCCGCCGGCAACACCGGCATCGCCTACGTCCACACGTTCGATTCCGGCCTGCCGGGCCCGCAYGTGATGGTCAACGCGCTSACRCACGGCAACGAGGTCTGCGGCGCCATCGCCGTGGCCGGCCTGCTCGACCACGGCCTGCGTCCGCGCCGGGGGCGCCTGACGCTGGCGTTCGCCAATGTGGACGCCTACGCCACCTTCGACGCCGCCCGGCCCGATGCCTCGCGCTTCGTCGACCAGGACTTCAACCGCGTCTGGACCGCCGCCGTGCTCGACGACACCACGCGCGATTCCAGCGAACTGCGACGCGCCCGCGCCATGCGCCCCGTGATCGATACCGTGGACCTGCTGCTCGACCTGCACTCGATGCACGAGAAAAGCCGGCCGCTGATCGTCTCCGGGCCGCTCGACAAGGGCATCGCGCTGTCGAAGGCGCTCGGCGCCCCGGCGGACATCATCGTCGACGAAGGCCACCCCGAGGGCCGCCGCATGCGCGACTACGCCGGCTTCGGCGACCCGGSCAGCGCGCGCAACGCGCTGCTGGTGGAGTGCGGCCAGCACTGGGAGACCGCCGCCGTGGACGTGGCGCGCGACTGCACGGCGCGCTTCCTGCTGCAGGCGGGCATCGTCGAAGAAGCGGATTTGCCGGCCGGCTGGCTGCGCCCGCTCCCGGCGGCGCAGCGCGTGGTACGCGTGACCGAGCCCGTGGTGGCGGCGAGCATGGACTTCCGCTTCGCCGGCCCGTACACGGGGCTGGAAACCTTCGACCAGGCGGGCACCGTGATCGGCTGGCGCGATGGCGAGCCGGTGACCACGCCGTACGACCACTGCGTGCTGGTGATGCCGTCGCTGCGCCAGCTTCGGCCGGGTGTGACGGTTGTGCGACTTGGTCGGCTGGACGTTTGATCGAACACATCCATGCAACCGGTTGCAATCGACATTGCATCCTGATGTGACCTATTAGAGTAAGCGTTCGATCCATTCAAGCCGGGGGGCGCGCCATCCGTTATTGACGCTGTGACGACCTGCCGTCAGAGCGGGCGTTGCCCGCGCGCCATWAAGGTGCGTGGAATTGCCACGGAGCGCCCCTTTTGACTTCTCTCTCACTCTCCCGACCCGCGTCGGCCGGCCGCGCGCGCGCGCTCGCCGGTAGCTGGAGCATCGGCACCCGCATCGCGCTGGTGGTGCTGGTCGTCCAGATCATCGCATTCGGCGCCTACGCGCTGGCGYTGTCCCTGAGCAGCATGCATCAGCTCGAGGACCAGGCCCGCGAGGCCATCTACGCCGAAAGCCAGACCCTCAGCGAACTGGTCGGCCAGCTCGACGACACCATCCTCCAGGAAGCCGATCGCTTCATGCTGAGCTTCGCGGCCGTATTGCCCGGCCCGTACAGCGTGGACCCGGCGCAGACCGTGGAAGTGGCCGGCAAGGCCACACCGACGTTCCGCAGCGGCGACCTCGTGCTCAATAACAGCTTCGACGTGCCCGACCGCTTCCTCGCCACCACCGGTGGCGTGGTGGCGACGGTGTTCGCGCGCACCGGCGACGACTACATCCGCGTAACCACCTCGCTCAAGAAGCAGGACGGCCAGCGCGCCATCGGCACGCTGCTGGACCGCGCCGGCGCCGCCTACACGGCCGTGGCGGCGGGCAAGTCCTACCGCGCGCTGACSTGGCTGTTCGGCAAGCCCTATATGAGCAAGTACGARCCGGTGCGCGACGCYGGCGGCAARATCGTCGGCGCGCTGTACGTGGGCGTGAACGTCGAGGCCGAGCTGGCGATGCTGAAGAACCGCATCCGCCGCAAAGCCATCGGCAGCGATGGCCACTTCATGGTGATCGACGCCCGGCCGGGCGCGGACCAGGGCAAGGTGCTGGTCGACCGGGCCGGCGGCGAGGGCTCGGTGCGCATCGACGCCAAGGACGCCGATGGCAAGACCTGGGTGCGCGACATGATCGCCGCCAAGGAGGGCTCGATGGTGCACACGGTGGCCATGGGCAATGACGGCAATGGCGCCACCGCCGARCGCCTGACCGCGTTCGCCACCTACCCCGAGTGGCAGTGGGTGATCGCCGGCACGGTGCCGATGGATTCGCTGCGYGGCGAACTGGTGGCGAGCCGCAACCGCTTCCTGGCCGCCGGCCTGCTGGTGGCGCTGGCGGTGTCCGCCGCGTTCTGGTGGCTGCTGCGTCGCATGGTCAGYCAGCCGCTGACGCACGCGGCCGGCGCGGCCTCCCGGCTGGCCGAGGGCGACCTGACTGCCCGGCTGGACAGCCCGCGCAATGACGAGATCGGCGAGCTGATGCGCGCCATCGACGGCGTGGGGCAGGGGCTGACCGGCATCGTGGACAAGGTGCGCGGCAGCGTGGCGGCCATCGCCGGCAGCACGAGCCAGATCGCCAGCGGCAACGCGGACCTGTCGTCGCGCACGGCCTCGCAGGCGGGCAGCCTGGAGCGCACCGTGGCCAGCATCGAACAGCTTTCCGCCACCGTGAAGCAGAACGCCGACAACGCCCACGACGCCAACGCCGCTGTGGCCAGCGCCGCCGAGGCCGCCCGCGCGGGCGGAATGACGGTGGGCAAGGTGGTGGATACGATGGCCGAGATCCATCGCAACGCGCAGCAGGTGGTGGACATCATCGGCATGATCGACGGCATTGCCTTCCAGACCAACATCCTGGCGCTGAACGCCGCCGTGGAAGCGGCCCGGGCGGGCGAGCACGGGCGCGGCTTTGCGGTCGTGGCCGGCGAGGTGCGCAGCCTGGCACAGCGCAGCGCCAACGCGGCGGGCGAAATCAAGGGGCTGATCGAGCGGACCGTGACGGACCTGAAGTCTGGCAACGAGGCCGTGCAGCAGGCCGGTTCCGCCATCGACGACATGGTGCGGCGCGTGGAAGGCATGGCGGCGCTGATGAGCGACATCAGCGTGGCCTCCCGCGAGCAGGCGCAGGGGCTGGCGCAGGTCAGCGGCGCGGTGGCGGAGATGGATACCACCACGCAGCAGAACGCCGCGTTGGTGGAAGAGGCCGCCGCGGCCGCCGAGAGCCTGCATCACCAGGCGCAGGAGCTGCGCCAGGCGGTGGAGGTGTTCCGGCTGGCCTGATGGCTGGGCTGCTGGTTGGCCTGACTGCTGGCCTGACCGGGGACGGTCAGGCGGCGGGTGCCGGCGCCGGGGCTGCCTCGGGCGCCGGTGCCGGGGCGGGCGCTGCCTGGGCCGGCTGCGGCTTGGGCTTCAGGCCCGGGAAGAGCTGGTCGACCAGTTCCTCGATCTTGGACGCCGGCGGGATCAGGTGGCTCAGGTTCACGCCGCCCGCGCTGCGGTTGGCGTTGAACAGGGCCTTGCCCACGCGCTCGCCGTTGCGGTAGATGGTGATGTCCGCCGAGGTCAGGAATGGCGTCACGTAGGTCTGGCGCTGGGCCGTGTAGGTGGCCGTCATCGGGCACGAGGCGATCGACGAATACGGCGGCAGCATCTTCACCTCGAAGTTGCGCGCGCGCAGCGAGGCCGCGAAGTCTTCCACATAGGCATTGCCGTTCACCTGGTTGGTGACCACGCAGAACAGCGCGCCATCGGCGCCAATCACCTGGTTGCCATCGACACGGAATTCGGCCGGGCCGCCATAGGCACCGGACTGGTAGCCGGCGATGGGGTCGTACGTGACCGGCCGGTCAACCGGGGTGACCGCCTGGTAGGTGGAACAGCCGGTGGCCAGCAGGGCCAGCGCAGCGGCAAGGGTTGCTCTCTTCATGGTGTGTCCTGGATCGCGTCGGCGAGGGTGCCGGCCGCCCGGGCTCACAACAACAAGCGAGGGGCGCAGTGCCGGCAGCATGCCTGCGTACTGTAGGCGTGCGGCGCGGCGGTCAATGCGGGGAACAGAGGGGGAAAATCGGCCCAGCCGTGCTGTCAGGCGGCCAGGCGGCCCGGGAGGCGCTTCTTCGTTRGGGACTTAGTTGGCGCCGCCACGTACCAGGCACTCGTTCAGCAGCGGCGTGCCACCCTCGGCCAGCCCGGCGCCGGTGCACTCCACGGCCACCTTCTGGCCGCGCCGGACCATCGTGGCGCGTGCCTCCACCTCGCATCGGCGMCCGGCCGGTCCGCAGATCTGTTCCGGCAGCAGCACGGCGCGGACCACCTGGCCCGGCGCATCGGTGCGGATCTCCAGAAACACCTCCGTCCCTTCACGGCGAATGCCGCTGGCCACGCCTTCCACGATGAAGTATTTGCCCCGATAGCGGTCGTCGGCCGCCCCGGTGTTGTCSCGATAGTCGTTGAGCAGGGCCGCCGCCGCGTACTCGGGCAGCCGGTCGGCGGGACGGTTCTCGTCGATGCTGATCGGATCGAGCGTGCCGTCGTGCGGAATGCCGCGCGGCACGCTGGCCGGCACCACCTCGGCCGTCTCGACGGGAGCGGGCCCGGTCGGCACGATCTCGCCAGTGTCATTGCCGACAAACCACAGGATGCCGATGATCGCCACGAAGACGATGATGAGAAGGGTTTGCCGGAGACGGGACATCTTGGAGGGGGGCTGAGGAGGAAAAGCGGCAGTTTACCCGGTTGGGCCGCCCGAGACCCCATCGGCGTCGCCAACCTGCGCCAGCAACTGCGCCTTGGCCGCCGCCAGCACCTCGTTGGACARCCCGGTGCCCAGCGTGGCGCGCGACAGCACGAGCGCGCCGACCATCGTGGACATCTGCGCGATGGCCGCCGCGCGCCGTGCCGCCGGGTCGTCGCCCGGCTGCACGCCCTCGAGGATCTCGAGCAGATCGCGGATACCGTCGACAAAGGCCGCACGCACCGGTTTCTCCTCGCCCTCGCGGGCGACGTCATTGGCCAGCGCCGCCGCTGCGCAGCCGGTGCCGGCGGCGTTGCGGTTGCGCACGGACAGGTAGTTCTCGATCAGCCCGGCGAGGGCGGTGGCCTTGTCCGGAGATTCCTCCACCCGCTTGCGCCAGCGCGCGCCCGATTCCTCGAACGCCCGCGTGCAGGCGATGGCCGCCAGCGCATCCTTCGACGCAAAATGGCCATAGAACCCGCCATGCGTCAGCCCAGCCGCCCCCATGAGGTCCGCCACGCTGATGCCATGAAACCCCTGCTCGCGAAACAGCCGCGAGGAGACCTGTTCGATAGTGACGCGGTGCCGTTCGGCTTCCGCCTTGGAGACGCGGGGCATGTGTAACTCCGGTTCAGGGATGTGCGGCCCGGGCAGGCCCTACTTCCCAATACAAAACCGCGTGAAGATGGTTCCCAGCAGGTCGTCGCTCGTGAACTCGCCGGTGATGCTGTTGAGGTGGTCCTGCGCCAGCCGCAGTTCCTCGGCGAACAGGTCGAGCGCCTGGGCCTGTTGCTGCGCGCGTTCGGTGGCCACGTCGAGGTGGGACTGGGCGTTGCGCAGCGCGGTGAGATGGCGCTCGCGCGCGAGGAACGTGCCCTCGTTGCCGGACTGCCAGCCGATCAGACGCAGCAGTTCGCGGCGCATGAGGTCGATGCCCGCGCCGGTGYGCGCCGAGATCCAGATCTCGGTCGGGTTCGGCCCGTTGGCCGCCACCACGTGCGGGCGGTTGCCGCCGAACATCATYTCGCCGGCGGCGGGCGCCATGTCGATCTTGTTCACCACGCGCACGATCGGCGCRCCYGGCGGCAGGCGGCCGCTGAGCTGGTCGTCGATGTGGTCGTCGATCTCGGACAGGCCATGCTCGATGTAGTCGGGGGCATCCACCAGATGCAGCACGATGTCGGCGCGGCCGATGGCCTCCCATGTGCGCTCGATGCCGATGCGCTCGACCTCGTCGGCGGCGTCCTCGCGCAGCCCGGCGGTGTCGATGATGTGGAGCGGAATGCCGTCGATCTGGATCGTCTCGCGCACGCGGTCGCGCGTGGTGCCGGCAATCGGCGTGACGATGGCCAGTTCGGCGCCCGCCAGGGCGTTAAGCAGCGACGACTTGCCCACGTTCGGCTGCCCGGCGAGCACCACCGACAGCCCCTCGCGCAGCAGCGCGCCCTGGCGCGCCTGCTTCAGCACGCCGGCGAGGTCGCTGCGGATGCGGGCCAGCTGGCCGCGCGCGTCGGAGGCTTCGAGGAAATCGATCTCTTCCTCGGGGAAGTCCAGCGTGGCCTCCACCAGCATGCGCAGATGGATGACCTTCTCGACCAGCGCGTGGATGGCCTTCGAGAATTCGCCTTCCATCGAGCGCGCGGCGGAACGCGCCGCGGCCTCGGTGCTGGCTTCGATGAGGTCGGCCACCGCTTCGGCCTGGGCGAGGTCGAGCTTGTCGTTCAGGAAGGCGCGCCGCGTGAACTCGCCGGGCTCGGCCACGCGCAGGCCAATCTCGCGCCCGGACTCCAGGCAGCGCGACAGCAGCATCTGCATGACCACCGGTCCGCCGTGGCCCTGCAGTTCGAGCACCTCTTCGCCGGTGTACGAGTTGGGGGCGGGGAAGTACAGCGCGAGGCCGTGGTCGATCACGCAGCCGCGCGCATCGAGGAAGGGCAGGTAAGTGGCATGGCGCGGCTTGAGCGTCTGGCCGCAGACCGCGCGCATCACGGTGCCCACATCGGGGCCGGAGACGCGCACGACGCCGATGCCGCCACGGCCCGGTGCGGTAGCGATGGCGGCGATAGGAAGCTGGGGAGCAGTCATGGGCACTATTGTCGCAGAACGGGATGGGTGCGGCGCATGCCGGCGGTTAGGGCGGGGTGGGTTTGGCTGTCGATTCGGCCATGGATTCGGTCGTCGATACACCGAGGCATTCCGCCATCAACCGACGTGCCACCGAGGCGTCGATCACGGCGCCGAGCTCCCCCTGCCTTGCCACGAGTTGCTTGCGCAGTCCTTTGCGATAGCGCTTCGGCAGGACATCGGACAGCGCTTCGATCGCATAGCGCAGCCGCTTGTTGCCGATGCGGAGCTTGTGCACGTGCTCGGTCCGGCCGTCGCGCGCGGTGCGGGTGAGGTCACGTACCCGATCGCGTGCCTTGCGGATGCGCTTGCGGGCGAACGCGCCCAGCTTGCCGCGTGACTTGCGCCCGGCAAGGTGCAGCAGGTCTCGGTGCAGTGTAGGCAAAGGCGCCTGCCGATATCGTGACAATCGTGTAACCATGCCTTCCCGCGCGGCCGACCGGCGTGCCTGCGCGGTCTCGATCAGCGCCACCAGCACGGCATCGCCAGGATGGTCGGCCAGCGCCGGGGACAGCGTCTCGATGACGAACACGTCCCAGTCGCGCACGTCGCTGGCGGCGTTCGCCACGTCGCGCAGCGCCCGCTTCCAGCGGGCCTTGACGCGCGCGGGCTGTACCGGGCCGAAGGCCCAGGCCACGGCGCGCAGGTGTCGCAAGGCCACGCGCAGCGCGTGGACGTCCTCTGCCTGATCGCGGTGCAAGACCAGTTCCAGCCCGTCCTCCACGGCGCTGAGGCCCTGCGTGGCCAGGTCCACGAAGGCTTGGGCCGGACGCATGTTCCGGTGCAGGGCGGGGGCGGTTGGCATCGGCAACCTCTGACCTCCACGACAATGACTGTGTCACTGCAGTGTAGGCGATAGCGCACGCGTCGCCGGAGATGCTGTGACCGCTGCGCCGCACAAGGGCGCCCAAGGAGTTGCCGCTAGCGCGTGGCGACGATGAACACGCGCGGGAAYGGCAGCAGCACCGTGCCGTCGGCCATCGCCGGGAAGACCTTGGCCAGCGCGGCTTCGTACTGGCGCAGGTAGTCGGCCTGCTCGGCGGCGTCCAGCGGCGCCAGGAATGGCCGCAGGCCGCTGCCCTTGAACCACTCCACCACGGCGGCGGGGCCGCCCTTGAGGGGATGCTGGTAGATGGTGCGCCAGACATCCACGCGCGAGCAATGCGGCTTGAGCAGTTCGTAGTACCAGCGCTCGGACGCCAGCGGCGTGCGCGCCTGCGCCGCCGCCGTGAGTTTGGGCGACCACGGCCCGTTCATGGCCGTCTCGCGCATCAGCAGGTGCGGCGGTTCGTCGAGGTTGTCCGGCATCTGCACGGCCAGGCTGCCGCCCGGCGCGAGCTTGCTCACCAGCGACGGGAACAGCGYGGCGTGATCGGGYACCCACTGGAACACCGCGTTGGCCAGGATCACGTCATAGGGGCCGGCGTCGGTCCACGTGGTGGCGTCGGCGAGGGCGAAGTCGATATTCGGCAGGCGCTTGCGGGCGGCCGTCACCATGTCGGCATCGCTGTCCAGGCCGGTGACCTGGGCGTCGGCATAGCGCGCCGCGAGCACCTCGGTCGAGTTGCCGGGCCCGCAGCCGATGTCGACCACGCGCCGCGCCTCGCGGGTGGGAATCGCCTGCACGAGGTCGCGCACCGGGCGCGTGCGCTCATCCTCGAACTGTACGTACTGGCTGGCCGACCAWGTCATCTCGCGTCCTCTTCATCGTGGCTGGATCAGGGCACAAGCATACGCCGCCGGCGCACCAAAAAAGAAGCCCGGCGCGAGGCCGGGCTTACTTTCAGATTCGTCTCAGGCGAATGTCAGCGCGATCAGCCCTTGGCCACCGCCGCCGCCTTGCCCTTGCCGAGCATCCGGTTGATCTGCCATTGCTGGGCGATCGACAGGATGTTGTTCACGACCCAGTACAGCACCAGGCCGGCCGGGAAGAAGAAGAACATGAACGAGAACACCAGCGGCATGATCATCATGACCTTCGCCTGCACGGGGTCCGGCGGGGTCGGGTTCAGCTTGGTCTGCACGAACATCGACACGGCCATCACCACCGGCAGGATGTAGAACGGATCCGGCACCGACAGGTCGTGGATCCAGCCCAGCCACGGCGCGCCGCGCATTTCCACGGACGAGAGCAGCACCCAGTACAGCGCGATGAACACCGGGATCTGGATCACGATGGGCAGGCAGCCGCCCAGCGGATTGACCTTCTCGGTCTTGTACAGCCCCATCATCTCCTGGTTCATCTTCTGCGGATCGCCCTTGTGGCGTTCGCGGATGGCGGTCATGCGCGGCTGCAGGTCCTTCATCTTGCCCATGGACTTGTAGCTCGCTGCGGACAGCGGGAAGAACACCAGCTTGATCAGCACCGTCAGCGCGATGATCGACCAGCCCCAGTTGGCCAGCACGCCATGCAGCTTCTCGAGCAGCCAGAACAGCGGCTTGGCGAGGATGGTCAGCCAGCCGTAGTCCTTCACCAGCTCCAGGCCCGGCGTGATCTGCTCGAGCATGCGCTCTTCCTGCGGACCGGCGAACAGGCGGGCATCGGTGGTCACCGAGGCGCCCGGYGCGATCTGGCCCAGCGGCTGYTGGATGCCCACGCGGTACAGGTTCGGATCGATCTGCTCGGCGTAGAAGCTGTGCTGCTTGCCAGCCTGCGGAATCCAGGCGGAGGCGAAGTAATGCTGCACCATCGCCACCCAGCCGCTGGTGGTGGCAGCCGGCACGGTGGCCTTGCCCTTGGCGATGTCTTCGAAGCTCAGCTTGTGATACTTGTCGGCATCGGTGTAGATGGCCGGGCCGGTGAAGGTGCTGTAGAACTGCGACTGCTCGACCTTGCTGCCGTCGCGCGCCAGTTCCAGGTACAGCGTCGGCGAGATCGGCGCCGTGCCGGCGTTGGTCACGTCGAAGCGCGCATCCACCACGTAGCTGCCCTTGTGGAAGATGTAAGTCTTCACGAACTTCACGCCGCTCTTCTCGGCRGTCAGCACCACTTCGAGCTTGTCCTTGCCATCCAGCGTACGCGGACCCGGCGCAACCGAGAACACCGTGGTGTGGTTGGGCAGGTCGCCGCCGATCAGGCCGGAGCGCGCCATGTAGGTGCGGTTGGCGTCACGTTCGAACAGCACGACCGGCTTGCCGTCCTTCTCGTGGTGCTTGAGCATCTCCAGGCGGGACAGGATGCCGCCGGCCGTGTCGATCTCGGCACGCAGGTCGTCGGTGGTGACCACCACCTTCTCGCCCGTGGGCTGGGCAGCGGCCTGCGGGGCGCCAGGCACTGCGCCCGGCGCCGAAGCACCCGCGGTGGCCGATGCGTTCGCCTTGGGCACGTCGCCCTGCGCCGCAGCGCCGCTCGCGCCGCCGGCCGGGGCGGCCTGCTGCTGCGTGTTGGCGCTCGGGAAGAACATCGACGCGTGGCCGTTGGCGCGCTGCCAGTTGTCGTAGAGCAGCACGAGGGCCATCGAGAAGATGACCCACAGGATGGTGCGTTTGATATCCATGTCTCGCTATGGTCGGAGGAAATCAGGGTCTCGGGAGCCGGACCGTGACAGGCGGGCGGCCTGGCGCGGCGGAGGCAGGAGTCGCCGCGGCGGCATTCCCGTGTTTCGTGGGGTCGGGCACGGGATCATACCCGCCCTGCGTGAAAGGATGGCAGCGGCAGAGCCTGCACGCGGCCATCCAGCTGCCCCGGGCCGGTCCGTGCAGCACGATGGCGTCACGGGCGTACTCGGAGCAGGTAGGCAGGAAGCGGCACCGCGAGCCCAGGTACGGACTCAATGCGATCTTGTAGATGCGCAGCAGGGCAAGCAGGATTCGCTTCATGGTGGATATCAGGCAGGCGCGTTGGGCGTGGCAGGCGCCGCCGGGCCGGCCGCATCGACGGCGGGCGGGGCGGTGGGCAAGGGTCTGGCCGCCACCTCGAGCAGGCCGGCGATTTCCGCAAGGCACGCCCGCCGGACGGCCGTCCGGCTGGCGAAGTCCGCGCGCGGAAACTTGGCCTGCAGCCGCAACAGGATGTCGCGGCCCGCGAGTTTGGCTTGCTGGCCCCGGAACAGTTCCCGCGCCATGCGCTTCACGAGGTTGCGCTCGGCGGCGCGCGGCGCGAACTTCTTGCCGACGACGATGCCCAGCCGGGCCTGCGCCTGGCCGTTGGCTCGCACGTACAGCACGAAGTGTGCGCTGCGACGCCGTGGCCGCAAAGCAAAAACGGATGAAAATTCATCCGTCTTTGTGAGCCTCGCGGCTTTGGGAAAGGCATGGGTAGACACGCTGTGCAAAGCTAGCGGGATCGCTGGGCTTGCGGCGGCTGCCCCTGGCTGACCTGAGTGCGAGGCGGTGGCGGGGACGGTCAGTGCGCGGTGCGATGGCAGGCCATCGCGGCGCTCGACCGTCCGGGCCGGTCGCCCGGCGCTCAGATGGCCAGGCGCTTGCGGCCCTTGGCGCGACGAGCGTTGATGACGGCACGGCCGCCGCGGGTCTTCATGCGCACGCGGAAACCATGGGTACGCTTGCGGCGGGTAACGGAAGGTTGGTAGGTACGTTTCATGTTGCACTCTCTGGTTGATCCGGGCTTTCCGGGCGCCGGCCAATGCCGGGGCGCCTTGGCCGCCGCGTATGGTTCGCATGGGGCCGCCGCAATTCCGATCGGGTTTGCTGCGGTCTGCCGACGATTCTGGTTCTGTCTTGCTGCCGGCCGCCGCTGGCCTGGCTGAAGGCCGAGGCGCTGACGGGGGATCAGGCCGCTTGCCTGATGCCGCACATGTTTACACGTGGCGGTACGGGCCAGACCCGGCGATGCGCATACGTGATCCCCTGCCGCATCGCAGAACCCGCCATTTAACCGATATTCGCGCGAACTGTCAAGGCAACSGATGGCCAGTGCCGCCGACGCCGCCACAATGGCAGGCGCATGCGTCGGTGCGCCATTGTCCACAATGGCCGGTGGGTAACCTTGTGGGTATCCGGGGTCACCTATATGCGGTAGCCAAGATGTCCAACTCGTTGTTTCCGATGGATTATCAGCTGCCCAGGCCCCTCTCCGGGCCGTTCTTCYTTATAGGTTGTGCACAGCAATCCACTGAATTTTCACAACTTGTCCACAGGGTTATCCTTTGTGGATAACTTGAGGCGGGGGGTACAATCCCGGTCCAAACACTACACGGGCCGCGTGGCGCACGCACAACCCGGACTTCCTGCCTTGGTATACCGCTTGATCGGGCGATGCTTGCCGCACGCCGATGGGGTGGCATTGCCGCGTCGCGCTGGCCCCCGAGGGGCCGCGTGGCGGGAAGCCGGATGATTGGCGGGCACCCCGATACTCGTGACGCGCTGCGGCCTGGCGCGATCACCAAACAAGAACACATGCAAGATTTCTGGCAGGCGGCAGCCGCGCAACTCGAGCGCGAACTGACGCCGCAACAGTTCAAGACCTGGATCAAGCCGTTGGCGCCCGTCGCCTTCGACGAGGAGGCGCATGCGCTGCGGATTGCCGCGCCTAACCGCTTCAAGCTCGACTGGGTCAAGAGCCAATTCTCGGGCCGCATCACGGCCCTCGCCTGCGAATATTGGGAAGCGCAGGTTAGCGTTCACTTTGTCCTTGACCCTGCCGCCTCGGGGCGCGCGGCCGCCTATACCCAGCAGGCCACGGCACAGATGGGTGACAACGCCGGCGCGCACGCTGCAATGGGTACGCCGATGGGCGCACCCGGCAACGGCTATCCGAGTGGACAACACGGCGCTTCTCATGCGCCGCAGGGAACCGGTTATCCCGACTATCCGAACCCGGGCGCGCCGAGCGGCTATCCCGGCATGGCTGCCCTGAATCCCCAGGGCAACTACCCGGCGCGGCCGCAGATGCCGCACACCGGTCATCCGCTGCAAGGCAATGCCGGCGGCCATGGCGCGGATATCGGTGATATCGACGTGGCCCAGATGGACCCGTCGGAGGCCAGCGCGCGTTCGTACCGCGTGCAGCCCCAGCATCCGCAGCATGTGCAGCAGCACCCGCAGCACCAACAACACCCGCAGCACCAGTCCCACCCGGGCCAGCCGCAGCCGATGGGCGGCGCCCAGCCTAGCGACACGGTGCATGAGCGCTCGCGCCTGAACCCGATCCTGACGTTCGACAACTTCGTCACCGGCAAGGCCAACCAGCTGGCGCGCGCCGCCGCGATCCAGGTGGCCAACAACCCGGGCAAGTCGTACAACCCGCTCTATCTCTATGGCGGCGTGGGCCTGGGCAAGACCCACTTGATCCATGCCATCGGCAATTTCATGCTGATGGAGAACCCGCGCGCGCGGATCCGCTACATCCACGCGGAGCAGTATGTGTCCGATGTGGTGAAGGCGTACCAGCGCAAGGCGTTCGACGAGTTCAAGCGGTACTACCACTCGCTGGACCTGCTGCTGATCGACGATATCCAGTTCTTCTCCGGCAAGAACCGTACGCAGGAAGAATTCTTCTACGCGTTCGAGGCGCTGATCGCGAATCGCGCACAGGTGATTATCACCAGCGACACGTATCCGAAGGAAATCACCGGCATCGACGACCGGCTGATCTCGCGCTTCGACTCGGGGCTGACCGTGGCCATCGAGCCGCCCGAGCTCGAGATGCGCGTGGCCATCCTGATGAAGAAGGCCGCCGCCGAGAACGTGAGCGTGCCCGAAGAGGTGGCGTTCTTCGTCGCCAAGCACCTGCGTTCCAACGTGCGCGAGCTGGAAGGCGCGCTGCGCAAGATCCTGGCGTTCAGCAACTTCCACGGCAAGGACATCACGATCGATGTCACGCGTGAGGCGCTGAAGGACCTGCTAACCGTGCAGAACCGCCAGATCTCGGTGGAGAACATCCAGAAGACCTGTGCCGACTTCTACAACATCAAGGTCGCGGACATGTATTCGAAGAAGCGGCCCGCCAATATCGCCCGGCCGCGCCAGATCGCCATGTACCTGGCCAAGGAGCTGACGCAGAAGAGCCTGCCGGAGATCGGCGAGCTGTTCGGCGGACGCGACCACACCACGGTGCTGCACGCCGTGCGCAAGATCGCCGACGAGCGGAGCAAGGACGCGCAGCTGAACCACGAGCTGCACGTGCTGGAACAGACGCTCAAGGGGTGATGCCTGAGCCGGTGACGCAGGTGAATCCTGCGCCGCCTGGCACCGTTTTATGATTTTAAAGGTTGGCCTTGCCGGGCTGGCATACTACAGGGTGCGCGCCCGGCGGCAAACGGGCGACTGAACGAAACGCTTGGATCGCGGGAAATCGGCCTCAGATAAGGCTTTGCGGTGAGTCGGGGCGGCTTGGCGGGAAGAAATGACGGATCGTGGCTTTTTAGGCACAGCCGTCCTCCGCGCCGGAGCCGGCCCGCTTCACCGCAGCGGCTTATCCTTGGTACAATGCACAATTAACTCCTTGATTCCTAAGTGAATTTGGGGTTGCGCGCAACCTGCGGTCGCTGACGACAAACGACGAAGGATAAATTCAATGCAATTGGTCAAAACCTCGCGAGACAATCTGCTGCGTCCGCTGCAAATCGTGAGCGGCATCGTGGAGCGCCGCCACACCCTCCCGATCCTGGCCAACCTGCTGATTCGCAAGTCCGGCTCGAATGTTTCCTTCCTCTCGACGGACATCGAGATCCAGATCACCACCCACGCCGAATGCGGCGTTGGCAGCGACAGCGTGGCCACCACCGTGGCGGCGCGCAAGCTGCTGGACATCCTGCGCGCGATGCCTGACGGTGACGTGGCGCTGTCGCTGAACGACAAGCGGATGACGGTGCAATCGGGCAAGAGCCGCTTCGCGCTCCAGACGCTGGCCGCCGAGGAATTCCCGACTGTGGCCGAGGCTGCGGAGTTCAACGCGAGCGTGAGCCTGCCGCAGAAGACGTTCAAGCATCTGCTGGCGATGGTCCACTTCGCCATGGCGCAGCAGGACATCCGCTATTACCTGAATGGCATGCTGCTCGTCGTGGACGGCAAGAAGGTGATGGCCGTGGCCACCGACGGGCACCGCCTGGCGTACTGCGGCGTGGAACTCGAGACCGAGGCCACCGGCGGCGGCGCGCGCCAGGAAGTGATCATCCCGCGCAAGACCATCCTGGAACTGCAGCGGCTGCTCGAAGATAACGACGATCCCGTGCAGGTGCAGCTGGCGGCCAACCAGGTCAAGTTCACGTTCGCCAACATCGAACTGATCAGCAAGCTGGTGGAAGGCAAGTTCCCGGACTTCCAGCGCGTGATCCCCAAGGGCTACAAGAATGCGTTCGCGATCGACCGCGTGAAGCTGCAGCAGGCGCTGCAACGTACCGCCATCCTGACCACGGACAAGTTCAAGGGCGTGCGCTGTATCCTCGATACGCACATGCTGAAGATCAGCTCGACCAACGCCGATCAGGAAGAGGCGCAGGAAGAACTCGAACTCGATTACTCGGGCGACGCGCTCGATATCGGCTTCAACGTGACCTACCTGCTCGACGTGCTGGCCAACCTGAAGAGCGAACAGGTGCAGGTCAGCCTGGGCGACTCCAATTCGAGCGCCCTGATTACCGTACCGGAAGACGACAACTTCAAGTACGTCGTCATGCCGATGCGGATCTGATGACCGGGACTCCGGCCATGCCCGCCCACGCGGGGATGGCCGTGGACTGTCCAGTAGACAACCGGGCACACACCGCAGCAGGGGCAGGATCCCAACGATCCGCCCCTTTTGCCGTTTTTAAGTAACCCGCCATTGCGGACCCCAGACCCCGCGCCAGCCCGGCGTCGGGACCGGATTCCGCATTTGCCGTGAGTATCGYGAGTAGGAAAACATGACCGACCAGCAAAATCCGCAGCAGGAAAACTCTTACGGAGCCTCTTCGATCCAGATCCTGGAAGGCCTGGAGGCGGTACGCAAGCGCCCGGGCATGTATATCGGCGACACCTCCGAYGGTACTGGCCTGCACCACCTCGTGTTCGAGGTCCTGGATAACTCCATCGATGAGGCGCTGGCTGGTTATTGCACCGAGATCCAGGTCACGATCCACAGCGACAACTCGATCTCCATCGTCGACAACGGCCGCGGCATTCCGCCGGCGGTGAAGTTCGACGACAAGCACGAGCCGAAGCGCAGCGCGGCGGAAATCGCCATGACCGAGTTGCACGCGGGCGGCAAGTTCAACCAGAACAGCTACAAGGTGTCTGGCGGCCTGCACGGCGTGGGCGTGTCCTGCGTGAACGCGCTGTCCAAGTGGCTGCGTTTGACCGTGCGCCGCGACGGCCAGGTCAACCTGATCGAGTTCGCCAAGGGCGAGGTGCAGAACCGCGTGATCGAGACCGTGAACGGTCCGGATGGCAACCCCGTGGAAGTCTCGCCGATGAAGGTCATCGGTGCGACCGACAAGCGCGGCACCGAAGTGCACTTCCTGGCCGACGAGGAAATCTTCACCAACGTGGAGTTYCACTACGAGGTGCTGTCCAAGCGCATCCGCGAACTCTCGTTCCTGAACAACGGCGTGCACATCCGCCTGACCGACCAGCGCACGGGCAAGGAAGAGGATTTTGCCTACTCGGGCGGCGTGAAGGGCTTCGTCGAGTACATCAATCGCGCCAAGACCGTGCTGCATCCGACCATTTTCTACGCGAATGTCGAGAAGGAAGGCATCACGGTGGAAGTGGCCATGCAATGGAACGATGGCTACAACGAGCAGGTTTTGTGCTTCACGAATAATATTCCGCAGCGCGACGGGGGGACCCACCTGACCGGCCTGCGCGCGGCRATGACGCGGGTCATCAACAAGTACATCGAAGAAAACGAGATCGCCAAGAAGGCCAAGATCGAGACGTCCGGCGACGACATGCGCGAGGGCCTGTCCTGCGTGCTGTCCGTGAAGGTGCCCGAGCCGAAGTTCAGCTCGCAGACCAAGGACAAGCTGGTGTCGTCCGAAGTGCGTCTGCCGGTGGAGGAACTGGTAAGCAAGGCGCTGACCGACTTCCTGCTGGAAACGCCGAACGACGCCAAGATCATCTGCGGCAAGATCGTGGATGCCGCTCGTGCGCGCGAGGCGGCCCGCAAGGCCCGCGAAATGACGCGCCGCAAGGGCGCTTTCGACGGCATGGGCCTGCCGGGCAAGCTGGCCGACTGCCAGGAGCGCGACCCGGCGCTGTCCGAACTGTTCCTGGTGGAGGGCGACTCCGCAGGCGGCTCGGCCAAGCAGGGCCGCGACCGCAAGTTCCAGGCAATCCTKCCGCTGAAGGGCAAGATCCTGAACGTGGAACGCGCGCGCTTCGACAAGATGCTGTCCAGCCAGGAAGTGCTGACGCTGATCACGGCGCTGGGCACCGGCATCGGCAAGGACGACTACAACCTCGAGAAGCTGCGCTACCACCGCATCATCATCATGACCGATGCGGACGTGGACGGCTCGCACATCCGCACGCTGCTGTTGACGTTCTTCTATCGCCAGATGCCGGACATCATCGAGCGCGGCTATGTGTACATCGCCCAGCCGCCGCTGTACAAGATCAAGCACGGCAAGGAAGAGCGGTAYATCAAGGACGACAACGAACTCAACGCCTACCTGCTGAAGCTGGCGATGGAGAAGGCGTCCCTGACGCGCCCGGACGGCAGCGAGATCATGGGCGACGCCCTGACCGAGCTGGCGCGCCAGTACCAGCTGGCCGAAGGCGTGATYGGCCGCCTGTCCCGCATCGTCGACCCGGACGCGCTGCGCGCCATCGCCGACGGCGTGGTGCTGGATCTCGACAACGCGGCAGCGGCGGAAGCCTCGGCCGTGGCGCTGAAGGCCAAGCTGGCCGAGATGCACGCCAAGACGCTGCTGGGCGCCGCCGTGAACGACGACGGCACCGCTGACGTGTATGCGCAATTCGACGAGAAAACCGACAAGCACCGCCTGATGATCGCRCGCCGGCACCACGGCAACGTGCGCCTGTCGCACCTGGACGCGGACTTCGTCCATGGCGCCGACTACGCCGCACTCGCCCGCGCCGCMACGACCTTCCAGGGCCTGATCCCGGAAGGCACCAAGGTCAAGCGCGGCGAAGGCGAACGCCTGCGCGATCAGACGGTGTCCGACTTCCACCAGGCCATGCAATGGCTGCTCTCCGAAGCAGAGCGCGGCGTGTCCCGCCAGCGCTACAAGGGCCTGGGCGAGATGAACCCCGAGCAGCTGTTCGAAACCACGCTGGACGTGACCCAGCGCCGCCTCCTGCGCGTGCAGATCGAAGACGCCATCGCGGCCGACCAGATCTTCACCACGCTGATGGGCGACGAAGTGGAACCGCGTCGTCATTTCATTGARTCGAATGCGCTGGTGGCGCGGAATATTGATGTTTGAGGTGGTGTCGGATGACACGGAAAGTGAAATCTGTGCCAAGTTACTGAAAACTTTGTGACGCAGTAAATGAAAAAACCGCCTTCGGGCGGTTTTTTTGTAAGCAGACGCTGGCGAGCGGTCTGCTGGAGCGTTCTGACGCGAGTAGTGACCGTCACCTTAGAAAAGGCAAGACGCGTTGTCGGGGGCTGTTGCAGCGTTCTGCGGATTAAAAAGGGCCGATACGGCTGGTCGAATGATGTAGCACCAAGGCTGCCTAACGAAGCTCGCGCCGAAGCATTCCGAAGGGCACCGCAATTCCTGAGCGACCGGCTCCGACCCATCTGCGTCGTTCGGCTATCCAGTCCTCGACGGCCGTTGTGTGACGTCATGCGGCCGTCCGGTAGCAATGATGAGGCTTGGCTCAAATATCGCGGGGCGGGAATTCAACTATCGGCACGGGTGTACGTTCTGAGAGGAATGCGGCTGCAGGTGCCCTGTCGGCGGCGGAGGGCTGGCCAGCAGGGCCCGATGCCAGCGCAGGGTGGCGCCGTTTCAATCTGTCAGCCACAGCAAAATGCGTGTCAGATTTCAATTTCATTAATATCTGATGTGCGCGATAAGATACATGGCATGACGCCGCTGTGTTTAGACTCGGCTCAAACCACAAAGCGGCATGTAAAACCGCCGCGCTCACGGGAAGGGTCGAAGAATGCGAGTTCTCCAGCTTGAGGGAATGGATTCGCCCACGCGGTTGCGATCGCTTGCTATGCCGGGGTGTCATCAGCGTCGTGTCTGGTCACGGGAGCGACTCAGGCAATACCTGCTTGGCCTACTGCTGGGCATTCTTTCGATCGGCGCAGCGTGGGCACAAGTAAAGCTCACGTGCGCGGACGTTCCAAAAGGAAAAATAGTTCGTGCAATGTATGACAACGGCTCGCAGCCACCTGTACTGGCTTATTACACCGGTGGCTATGTTGGGCAGTTAGGAGCGCCTTCGGCTCCCCCTCCCGGAATTGTGCCGCCCAACTATTCGGCTCGAGATTCAATTCCCTATTGTCGCGACACGGATGGGTATAACTATTACATCGGTATATACACTCCGCCATGGCCTTGGGT
>NZ_JBFREV010000040.1:0-87345 GCF_052114485.1 Cupriavidus sp. KB_39 | reverse complement strand
GTTCGAATAGAAGCCCTCTTCCACCAGCAGATCGATCTGCCCGAGGTCCACCGGCCCAAGGTTGATCGTGATTTTTTCGGTCTCGCCGCCCTTGGGGCGAAGTGCGCCGCCCTGTGCCGCAAGGTCCATTTTTCGTTCCATGTCGCCCGATAAGTGGTTAGGTCTGCAACCATCCTAGCACCATCCCACTGGATGGTACCAGGAGTTTTTTCGCCTTCCTGCTGGCTGCCATTGACGCCCATCCCATCTACCGGGGCCACCACACACCGCGCATCTACGGATTGAGGAGCTACATCTCCGTACCGGTGGTACTGCCCGAAGGAACCTATTTCGGGAACCTCTGCGCGATCGACGCGAGACCGGCATCGGTTTCGAACTCGCGCACCCTGGCAATGTTGGAGAGCTTCGCGAGCCTGCTTGCCGCGCAACTTGCCACCGAACTGGCAACGCGGGGCGTCCATGCCGCGCTGTTGCATGAGCGCGAGATCGCAAACCTGAGAGATCCTATTGGCGCCCTGCAGGGCAGGACGCTGCCTGCTTGGCGACGTCCTAAGACGTGTGCGTCGGCATGTTCAGAATCGCCCTACAGGTTGGAAGTGGATTGGTCGATGGGGCCGACGGCAAACGTAACTGTTAGCTACGATAAAGATCGCGGCGCGTCGAGGTCCCTTTCCGGCCAATCTCGGCCGTTGCCCATCGGCCAGCCAGCGCCCGCTGTGCAGCTATAAACGGACACTACCCCCAACCGCGAACGGTGACCCTGTCGACGATTGCGAGAGTTCTTCGCGAGCGGCTAGTCTGCCGCATGCAGCCCGCCTTGCTGACGCCCAGCCATGTATCAATCTCAGTTCCATAGACCGCTTAACCCTGCATCGGCTCCGAACCACTCAGAACTGCCCGGTGGGCTGCTTTCTTTGATCAACTCCAGGAAAGCAACGACTGCCTCGGTCTGCTCCACTGAAAAGGAAGTACGGAACGCCTTCCACTCAGAACGAGGCTCATAATTTGGATTATCCGGAAGCAGAGCGTCCAACGCCAAGTGCAAATAGTCACCGTCCTGCAGAACCGCCACTAGGAGCGAAGGCAGATAGTATTTGAAGAAGTCATTATTTGAAGCGCGACGGATGGCAGACGGACTAATGCTGCGAATCCAGTGGTCAAGCGAGATCTCCGTCCACATGCGCCCAAAGAATTTCTGGACATCATCATCCACCTCGTAGTTTGCGATACCATCATCCCTCCTATGGCCGGGTGGAATGGGAGCGATAGCAAAAGCCGCACGAATAGTTGACTTTAATTCCGCAGATCGGCGGGCGTATTCGTTAGAGTCCATTGCAAATATCTACCTGTTGTACGACCTTTACCCAATCCCTTTGATGAGCCTTGTCCCCGCCCCGGAAACAAACGTTCATGATCTTCCGTCTCGCATTTGCGCAGGCTTGTAAAGCGTCGCGCTTTGATACAAGTAAGGCCGGGCTATCACCTGCTTTGCAGTACTGCTGTCCAGTCTTACAGGATTGATCCACATTGGTCTTCAGCTTCGTGTATTCATCGTCATCGCAATCCCCTGGCGGAGTGCTCTTGTCGAAAGCAGAAACGACTGCTTCGAGCACTTCTCCGCATGCCTTTTGAACCCTTACTAGGAACTGCATAGCGTACATACGCGGCGTCGCCTTTTCTGGTGTAAGACTAGGGTCAAGATCAACTGCGGCACTCGACCCCGGGAAAGTTGGAATGCTCTGGCCTGGACGAAGAGGGGGCGCATATGAGTTCGGCAATGGCGGCGTCGTTTGGGCATGTGCCGACCTGATGATGCCTGAGAGCCAGTCCTTTAGCCAACGCAGCACGGCGTTCCACCCTGATACCAGCCGGTTGGAAACGTAAGCCAGAGACGAGGGAGACGCCTCACCGTCAACCGAGAAGGGGCTAACAGGGCTCGACTCGGTGACGTGTTCCGGTATCGTGATGTTGTCCAGGATCTGGATCAATCTGTGAGCGGCGTCATAAGTGTAGCGCGTCACTAAATCGTAGGGTCCGACGACGCCGACAAGCTGCCCGACGGCATCGTACTCATATCGCGTATGAATCCCGTCGATATCGACGTCGGTCATCCGGCCGCGCGCATCATATGCATACTTGACTCTGGACCCGTTGACGTCCACAGCCTCAAGCAACCTGCCCGCGGCATCGTATTGCACTGCATAGCCGATCTGGCCTGCGCCGTTCGTCACGGTGGTTAAGTTGCCTTGGGCATCGTACGCGAAGCTCCATTGCCCGGTGACCGTGTCCCCTACCTTGTCGACGGCCGTCGCCACCAGGCCGTTCTCGTCGTACGTCCAAGTTGTGCTCGTCACGTCGCCCGACGGCTGGACATTGAGCCCTTGGCCACCCGTAACGTCGTTGGTCGGATACCAACCGTACACAAGTACATGGCCCTTCGCGTCATAGCTGAAATAGTCCACCCGCCCTGGTGCCGCCACCTTCTGCGGCAGGTTCCACGTCGGATGCCACTCGGACGTCGTGGTCTTGGCGTCGGCCGTGCCGTAGCCCTCGATGCGTTGCGTCTCACGGCCGAGCGCGTCATAGCTGTAGCGTGTCTCCTTGTCCGCAAAATCCCTTCTTGTCGCGACATTCCCCGCGGCATCGTAGGACACCGCCTTGGCAATGTCCCCGCATGCCGGGCACGGCGCCGAAGCACCGGTCGCGCGCAACACGTTGCCCTGCAACTCCGAGCTGAAGGTACGGTTGGTGCCGTCCGCGGTGGTCACCGATGTCTGGCCGTTGCCGAGGAAGCTCAGCTGGAACTTATCAACGCCGCCGGCGTGCTCGGTGCTGGTCGCTCGACCCAGCGAGTCGTAACCGTAGCTTGAAAAGCGGACGCCCTTTTCGTCGGTGATTCCCGTTAGCGCCCAGACAAACTGCGAGTTTTCGTAGTGATATTGCCGCGGCGCGCCGCCAGCATAGGTCACCGTACTCAGCATGCCGTAAGTTTCGTAGCCATACAGCAAGATCGTGCCATCCGGCATGGTAGCCGAGTTGATCCGGCCCGATATGTCGTAGGCGAAACGAATCGTCTGCCCGAAATGGTTGCGAATCTCGATCAGTAGGTTTACATGCGGCGCCACAGTTGTCGGGGTGCTGACATCGCTGTACTTGAGGGAGGTGATCCAGCCGTTGCGTTCTTTGACAACAAGAAGCTTCCCGGAGGCATCGTAGTCTTCTGTGCGATCGGAGCGTCGGTCGGTAAGCCGAAAGCCTTGCCCAGTGCCACCAGCATCGGACACGGCAATAGCCTGGTCGCCCTTGCCATCCGTTGCGGTCCAAATGCCGCCGCTGAGTGCAAACGTCGTAGATGTCCCGTCACCGCGGAGGGCCGACAGACTTGGCGTGGTGGCGGAGTATTTGGACAGGTCAAGACGACGCTGCCACTCATGCATCCAAAGTGCGCCGAAGCCATCGAGCGGCGGTACAAGATAGCTGGACTGATAGATCCGCTTCAAAGTCAACGGCTGGGGCCCACTTGCAACGAAATCAACCTCGTTTTGCCGTTTCAGACCAGCACCCACTGAGCAGGGGTTGCCCACGCTGCAGCTTTGGTCGGTTAAGGTGCTGACCGGAATCTGCGTACCCGGATAGATCGATTGATTCCCGATGCCGCATTGCTGTGCCCACGGTTTCGCCGCGTCTGGCTTGTAACCGTTCGCACACCAACTGACGGTATAAATCCACCCGTTGACACTGGTGTATGTCTGCCCGTCATCAGTCCTGTAGGTGATCGAACAACGACCGCTAGGATTGCCGACACCTAAATAGCTAGAACTTATTGCTGTGGATCTACTACTCAAATACGGGTTCCACACGGCAGGCAGTACCTCATTGCAAATTTCTGCTTCCGTGACGCGATACCACTGGGGCAGATTTTGGAAAGAAATACTTCCCCACTGCAGGTAACGCAAACTTACGGGCGGTTCGGCACGAGCGACAGGAATACATCCAGGCACGAAGGTGTTAATCAGAACGAGCGTCGCCAACGTTCGGTAGAGGCGGCCCCGGAGAAAAAGGGCGCGAAACCACGACACAAGCCAGAAGCAAGCCAACAGCTTGTTGAGCTTCTTGGCATTCCAGACGCCGGAAGGATTTTCTTTTGGACTCGCCTCATTCACCGCACCCGGTGCGCCGTTTCTTGAAATGACAGTTCGCATGCTTCGACCCTCCCCGTATGCGCGACTACCGCAGCGCCGCGTTGATTGATTTGGGTCGAGTCTAAACAATACCGCCTCATGCCATGTATCGCATGAAGCACATCAGAGATTAGGTAGACTAAGATCTGGGACGCACTTTCCGCGCCGTCTACCATTTAACGTCGCGTTGGATTGTGGAGCTATATGGCGCACATCTGGTCGTCTAGACAAACGGCGTATTAAAGTGGCTGAAATGCGTGGGATTGCTGCCATAAAGGCGGCGGCGTCGAATGTCGCAGATGGGTCGGCTGCCGCCGGCGACGATCAAGTCGAAAACTTGCTACGCGTTCGGGCATTTCCCGGGCAGAAGGCGTCGTCCTTCGCTGATCCACCGTTCCCCCGGCCGAGACTGGTCTCAGGCCCGACCCCCGCCCGTGACAACGCCATCGCATGGCGTCTCCCCACCAAAGCAGGGTACAACACTCGTTTCAAGTGCCGTCAAAGAGGACGTACGGCGCAACTTTTCCTCCCGATGCACACGTCATTGGACATGTGTGGCTCTGCGACATTCGAGCCGCGGCCAACTCCGTGTGTGCCGGGTCGCACCTTAAGCGCAGCAGCGCAACAAAAAAAATCCATGAATCGCGTCCCCTATTTCCTGCGGCACCGTGCCAGACTCTGGCAAGTCACTACCACCGTCTTCTTGTGTGGCATGCTTGCTGCTTGCGGTGGCGATTCGCCAGATGCGGCGACAGCACCAATGGATGCCCCGCCGCCAATAGTTGCGCCCACACCAGTGACACCGTCAGCCTTCTCCATCGGTGGCACCGTCAGCGGCCTTTCCGGTACAGGTCTTGTCTTGCAAGACAACGCCGGTGACGACCTTTCTGTTTCGGCCAGCGGCAGCTTTACTTTCGCCACGCAGGTTGCCCGTGGAAACAGCTACGCCGTGACGATCAAGAGCCAACCGACCAGGCCAAGACAGGTTTGTACCGTCACAAATGGCAGCGGTACGGCATCGGCATCGGTGGACAACGTTGCTGTGACCTGCGTCACGCAGAAGTTGGCCTATGTCGTCAATAACAACGACGGCACGATATGGATGTACTCCATCAAGGCCGACGGCACGCTCACGGCAAACAGCGCCAACACGGCCGTTACCGGGACCTTTCCCATGTCCTTGGCCGTGGATCCTGGCGGCAAGTTTCTTTACATGTTGAATGGTAGTTATGCATACATGTACACGATCAACCTTGATGGTTCGCTCACCGCTAACGGGAGTCCCAACACGGTCACTGGCGGTTTTTCCATAAGCATCGATTCCAGCGGAAGATTTGCCTATATGGCCGGAGGTAGTTCGCTGGTGATGGACAGAATCGATGCAAACGGCCAGTTGGCAGCCAATGGCACGCTCTCTCTCAGTGCAACGAGTCACCGCATCGCGTTGGCACCAAGCAGCAAGTTCGCCTACATATCCAACTATGGCGACGGCACGGTTTCGGCTTACATCATCAACGCTGATGGCACGCTCACGGCCAACGGCAGTCCGATCGCTGCGGGAGCATTTCCCCAGCCCGTGACGGTCGATCCCAGCGGCAAGTTTGTTTATGTCGTCAATGGGAACGGTGCCAACCAAGTGTCAATGTTCACCGTCAATACCGATGGCACACTCGCGGCCAACGGTACCGTTAGTGCCGGATTATCCTGGCCCGGTGCTGTAGTCGTTGCTCCCGATGGCAAGTCCGCCTATATCCCTTCGGGGAGCACTATCCTGCTCTACGCCATCAACGCCGATGGCACACTCACGGCCAATGGCACCGCAGCTTCGGTCTCCGGCCCCGTTGTTATCGACTCCAGCGGCAAGTTCGCCTACATCACGAATATGAGCAGCAACAGCGTATCGACATTCACAATCAACGCTGATGGCACATTCGCGCCTACTGGCACTGTGGCTACGGGACCTAGCCCGATCGGCTTTGCCATTGCCGAGTAGAGGCGTCCTGTCAAGGTTACTGGCGGACGATGGGCGTAGGGCAAGTCCGCCGCTTCCATCATGATCAGCTCGAACAACCGGTACGCCCCTCGTTGTCTGTTGAAAAAAATGGCAGACTGCAACAGTCACTGAACCTGGAAGGCAACCATCATCATGTGACCGTCACCGAAGCTAACCACGGAACCAGCGTACATGTCCTCGTAGTAGTGCGAGCTCGAACCGTCGGCCGTCGAGGACCAGTAGGCGGCGCCGACTGTCCAGCCCGCCGGCGTCCCACCTGTACCGCTGTTAGCCGTGCGGATATTTCCCAGTTGAGTGATCGTCGGAATCGCTAGCGTCACGGTTCCGGCATTCACCGTCTGCAAGGTCGTCACGTTCATCGCGCAAGTCGCAGCCGGACATACCGGAGTCGACGTGGCCGTTTGACGTGTTGCGGGGTCGCTCACAACCCCCATTGGCGGGATGCTGCTACCGTTGAATAGCGTCTGTAGCGTGCCCATATCGTCTAACAGGTAATTGCCGCTGAACGGGCCCTGATCAGCCTTCACTTCGTAGTACAGCTGCCCGTTGACCACCGTCGGGTACTGCAACGACCAGCCCCCATATGTCACGCCGTTCTGTGTGGTCGTCGGGTCGGCCCCGAGATTGATCTGGCTCGGGGCAGTCGTGCACGTAATGCTGATGTTGCTAACATTCCCACTGGCCGTGCCGGTCCCGCTCTGCACCGAACAATATCTGCCCGTTGCGATATCACTGCCATACCACCCGGCCTTCAGCGTTACAGCATAACTGCTGCCTGCCGTGACCGAGCCCAGGCTGAAGCTGCCGGCCGTCGTCACGGTTGCCTGCGTGCTGCCGTTCACCTGCACAGTCAGGCTCTGGCCGCTCGCCAGACCGGTTGCTGTGCCGCTCAGAGTGTACGTATTCGTCGAACACGTCACGTCGATATTGGTCACATTGCTTGCGGCTACCGTGCCGGATCCATTGGCCACGGTGCAGGTCTGGCCGGCAGGCTGGGCCGCCATGGTCACCGCATAGGATGTCGCGCCCAGTCGCGGCGTCGGCATGGTGAATCCGCCGTTCGTGCTGACCACCTGTGTGTCGCCATTGGTGTCGGCCAACTGCAGGCTCGCGCCGGTGGCCAGGCCCAACACCGTGCCGCCCACGGTATAGGTGGGTGGCAGCGACGCGTTGCGCGCGAGCGCCGCATTGGCGCACAGGCGGCTTCCGGCCGGGGCATCGGCACAGGCGGTCAGCGTCGCCGCACCGGCGGCAGCGGCCGAGGCGGGGCTGGCGACCTGGGCGCTGCGGCCGTCTGCGGCCGGCGTTGCGACGAAGCTCGCGTCATCGCTCGTCCACGACCAATTGGTGAGATCCCCGATTCCGTCCGCGCCATCCGAACGGCGAACCGCAACCAACACGGTTTGCGCGGCGCCACCGGCCGTCACGGCCAGCGTCGAGGGTGTCAGGGCCAGCATGTACGACTTGGCGGGCGCGGCCTGCACCACCAGGTGGGCGAGGCTAATGATGCGGCTGCCGTCTGGCAGCGTCGCCGTGGCTATGATGTCAGCGATGCCTGCAGCGATCGTCCGCACCGTGGCGTAGGTGCCAACAGGGTCGATCACTTCGCCCGCTGGCGCCTTGTCCGAAGCGGACACCACGGTGGCCACGCTGGGTTCGGACGAGGTCCAGGCAAAGCTCGCGCCCTTCACCTCGGTGCCGTCGGCCGCGAGCAGCATCGCCTTGAGCGTCAGCGTGCCGCCAGCCACTGGAGCGGCACTGCCGGTGTCGACCACCAGGCGCGATGCCGCCGGCGTCGCGGCCGGGGTCGATGCACTATCGTCGGAACCGCAGGCAGCGAGCAGCGCCGCGGTAAGCAAGGCGAGGCCGACAGCGCGCGCGCCGGCCAGAGCGTGTGGAAACATGGACCCAACCCGAATTGATATGAAGGAGGGCCGCGCCCTTCCGGACCGACGGCCATTGGCACGCTCTAATGGCGTGCACTGCGCGCGACTTTAGCAGCACAGGACATTCACCACTTCCCCCCACTGGGGGTGACAAGTCAACTATGTGGATTAAATACCACTTAGAATCCGGGTGAGGGCCCGTATTTCTTCTTATCAAAGAGGAAGAAAGTCGAATCCCGGCCGATTGCTCCCTGCTGCTTGTTGGGCAGAAGCCCCCGTACATTCGCATTGCAGCCGCTCGCGGCTTCGGTGGATATGCTGCGCAAGGACGACGTGCCGTTCAAGCGGATCGTTGATGGCACCATCGTCCAGCTGATGAAGTCGGGCGAAGCAACGGCGCTGTATGCCGAGTGGTTCGAGCAACCGGTTCCGCCGAAGGGCCTAAACCTCGAATTCAAGCTGTCCGACGATATGAAGGCCCTGATCCTGAATCCAAACGACAAAGCCTTCGATTAGCATTGACTGCATTGACACGGCAAAATCGCTACGTTCACGCCCGCGAGATCTGAGGGGGCCGGGCAACCGCATTTCCGCCCCCCCCCCAATCCTCCGAACTGAGAGGGGATCAATGACGCAGCAGCCCAGAACGCATTACCGGAGGCGCAGCACCATGGCTGACGCAGTCAGAATGTACTATCTCACGACGTCAGCGACGACAGGCGCTGTCGTGCCGCCGTCTCACGTATGCAATGGATGAAGTAGTCCGACGGAGTGGTCAGAATTGCGCCTTCCCGCTGAAGCAGCGCAATTTGCAACGTCGGCGGGTCCTCCGGTAGGTCGAGCTGAACCAGCTTGGAATCAGGGGCGACAATAAGCACGTGCCGGGTCAGCGCCATAACAGTATCGACGTTGAGCAGTAGCTTGCTGGTCAGCAGATTCGACGTGCACCGCGTAATGCGACGCGGCAGCGGCAGGTTGTATCGCGCGAACACCGTTTTTATATAGCCGGGAAACTGCTCGGTAGCATCCGCATGCAGCCATTCGGCATCCTGCAGCTCGGCAAAACTCGTCGCACCGGCGTACCGGCTTCCGTGCCGTGTCACGAAGGCGGTCGGAAACGACAACAGCGGCTCGCAGGTCACGAACGCGTCGTCCACCGGCGTCCCGGGCACGGCGGCCAGCGCAAAGTCCAGGCGGCTATTGCGCAAGTTGTCGAGCAGCTTCGGCAAGTTCCACTCGCGAAACTCGACCGATACCTCGGGCATCGCCAAACGGAACTGCGCGAACGCCTCTGAAATGACCATCGCCCCCGCCAACGGCGACACACCGATGCACAGGTGTCCACCCACTACACCTCGCAACTCCGCCATATCAGCCTCGGCGCGTTCGAACTCATGCACGATCAGACGAGCGCGGGTTAGCAATCGTCGACCTTTCTCTGTAATCGACACCCCCCATGAATTCCGCGTGAGTAATGCCACGCCAACTTCGGATTCCAGCTCGCGCATGGCACGCGTAATTGCTGGCTGGCTCACGCAGAGCACGCGCGCAGCGGCATTGATGCTGCCTTGTTCGGCGATAGCAGTCAGGGCTCGCAAATGATGCAACTTCATATCTATACGGCTTGATTGTCGACTGGTGCAGTTAGCTGTGCTTTTGATACGGACGACGATAATGAGGCAGCTCTACCGCTCGACGCCAGCATGCCCTGCCGACGCAAAGATACGTCCCCACTGCGGTGCATCTTGCCCCGCAGTGGGGACGGGCCGACGGCGTACCAGGCGTACGGCGGCCCGCATGCACCACTACCGCACGCCAGAAAATCGTCCCGCAGTGCAGTACAGCGCATGCTATTTCGCGTTGGAAGCGTTGTCGTAATCAATCTTCGGCGACCCCGCGCGACGCAATAACAATTCGTTATCCACATCCAGATTTGTGCGTACTCGCTCGCCCCAGATTTCCATAGCATGTCGACTTTGTATCACGGGCGATAACCCATGATTTTCGAGCGAGATACTAACCTGCTGACCACGCAACCAGCAACGAATGCCGGGCCATCCCGCTTCTCGCGCGGTCTTACTCTGTCGACGCTTGTCGCCCTTGTCATGTTGAGTGCGATCGACAAGCTGGTATTCGCGTTCGCCGGACCGGCCCTCTTCCGTGACCTGGAGCTGACCCCGATTGAGTTCGGCCTCGCTGGCAGCGCGTTCTTCTTGCCTTACGCTGTAGCTGGCGTCGCCGTTGGCATTTTGGCCGACCGCGTTCAGACGCGATGGATCCTCGCGGCTATGTCCTTGGTCTGGCTTACCGCGCAGTGCATGATGGCTTTCGCGGAGGAACTCGGTACGGTAATAGCGAGCCGTCTCCTGCTGGGCGCGAGTACAGGCCCCACCACTGCCGTCGCTCAGCATGCCGGATTTAAGTGGACACGCCCACAAGACCGCATGATGGTCTCGGGTCTAAATCACGCCGCGCTGGTAGCAGGCGGCGTGGTTGCCGCCACAACGTTGCCGTTTGTCGTGCAGCAGTGGGGCTGGCGCCCGGCCTATTTTGGGCTGGCTGCGCTGAGCGCACTATGGCTGTCGGCCTGGCTGCCATTTGCCTGCGAGGGCACCGAAGATCGAGAAGCAGGCGGGCATGGACGACACGGCGCAAAGGATCTCCCGGCACCGCTACCTAGCTACCGTAAGTTAATGTTGAACCGCACCTTCGTGGCCATAACGATAATCGGATTCGTCGGCTACGTTCCAAATGTGATCGGGTTCAGCTGGCTGATGGTGTACCTGCAGCAGGGACTACGGCTGACACCGGCCACCATGGCCAGCTACCTGACCTTGGTGGCCATCGGCATGATCGTGGCAAGCGTGCTGGCGATGGTCGCCAGTCGGCGTGCGTTGCAACAGGGGGCGTCCATTCGACGTGCAATGGTTTGGCCGCCGATGGTCGCCTGTGCTATCGGCGGCTGCGCGTACACATCACTGTGGCTGACAAGTGACCACGTGCCAGTGCGACTCGCGCTATATGCCCTCGGCGCCACCGGCGTCAGCCTTCTACCACAATACGCCTTCGCGATTGTCGGCCATATCGCCAGTCAGTCGCGGCGCGGCGCCATGCTGGCTATCCACAATGGGCTTGTTACCTCGGCAGGTATCGTCGGCCCCGTGCTGATAGGCGTAGTGATTGAGGCGGCCGACGGCAATGTCGTATCCGGACTGTCGCAGTTCTTCCACGGCTATGGCGTACTTGCCATCCTGGCTGCGTTCGCCGGACTCTGGACCATCCGTCCGGAGCAAACCGCCGCAGCAATCTCTGCGAGCTCTGCAGTGGGTAACATATCAGGTACATCTTCCGGGGCCGATCCACCACTCGTGCGCTCCGTCAAGGCGGATCGGCCCTCCAGAACGATGGCATAGACCATCAACTCCGGCCTGGCAAATCACACGCCACGCCACTCCAATCCCGTCCAGTTCAACAACATCCGCGCACCGCGGTGCGGCAGCGTGCTGCCGTCGCCAGCGTAGCGCGGTGGAACCCCTGTCCTCGCTGCAGCGCCTGTAGCGAATTTCACCATCCAGAGGAGAAGACATGAAACGCATGGTCCTGTGTGCGGTTGCCCTTGCAGCCGCCACGTTCGTAACCTCCGGCTGCTCGGATAGCAATGCAGCCAGTGCTACCTATGACAGCGCATTAGACACTGCGTCAAAGGCCCAACAGCCGGTCGTCATGCAGATGCTGGAGCAGATGGTCAATATTGAAACTGGAACTGGCGACGCAGTTGGAATGCCTCAGATGTCCGACTATCTCGCTCAGCAACTCGCGGGGCTTGGTGCGACTGTCAGCCGCCACAAGGCCGAAGCCGGCGTAGTCGGAGAGAACATTGTTGGACGGTTCAAAGGCACCGGCTCGGTCAAGATTCTGATGATCGCGCATATGGATACCGTCTATCCGAGAGGATATATCGCCAAGGCACCGTTCCGCGTCGAAGGGAATCGGGCCTACGGTCCCGGCATCGCGGACGATAAGGGCGGCATCGCCGTCATTCTCAACTCGCTCGCAATCCTCAAGTCGCGAGGCTTCAACGAGTATGGCGAGATCGTCGTCATGTTCAATACCGACGAAGAGAAAGGCTCATTCGGTTCGCGCGATCTCATTCAGCAACTGGCGGCGGCCGCCGACTATGTCATCTCCCATGAACCCAGCGGAGAAACGGAAGGCATCGGCCTCGCCACGTCGGGTATTGCATACGTCGAGGCAACAATCACCGGCAAGGCGGCACACGCCGGCGTCGCCCCAGAACTCGGTGTCAACGCGCTGACCGAGGCAGCCGACCTCATCCTGCGCACGCAGGACATCGACAGCAAGGATAAGGAGATGCGCTTCAATTGGACGCTGGCCAAGGCCGGCAGCGCATCGAACGCTATTCCCGACTCCGCCACGCTGAACGCCGACGTCCGCTACGGTCGCAACGAAGATCTCGACGCGATCAAGTCGATGCTCGACGAGCGGGCGCAACGCAAGCGCTTGGCCGCTGCCAAGGTAGAGGTTAGCGTCACACGCGGCCGGCCTGCCTTTAACGCAAACGATG
This sequence comes from Cupriavidus sp. KB_39, assembly GCF_052114485.1. Classification (NCBI taxonomy): domain Bacteria; kingdom Pseudomonadati; phylum Pseudomonadota; class Betaproteobacteria; order Burkholderiales; family Burkholderiaceae; genus Cupriavidus; species Cupriavidus sp. KB_39. The sequence continues at coordinate 74,679 of NZ_JBFREV010000040.1, read as the reverse complement.
GTGGCAAGTTCCTCGCCAACAAGGCGGCCTCGATCTACCAAGAGCTTGGCTATTCGTTGACAGTGTCCGATACCCGGACCGGAGGCGGTACTGACGCGGCCTACGCAGCGTTGTCCGGCAAGCCGGTGGTGGAAAGCATGGGCCTCCCAGGCTTTGGCTATCACACCTCGTCCGCCGAGTATGTTCTGGTAGATGCCATCCCGCGCCGCCTGTACCTGAGCACCCGCATGCTGATGGACCTGAGCCGCGGCCTCTAATTTCGTAAAGACCGTGAAGCGAGACTACGTCGCCTTCATGCCCAAGCCGGATGCGAAGACGGCCGTTCGCAACCTGGCAATTGCCTTCGAGCACTACAACGAGCAACACCCCCATAGCGCCCTGAATTACCGCTCTCCGCGGGAGTTCAGGCGGGCTGTGGGGTTCTCAACCTAAGGGTGAGACCGTGTCCGGGGATACGGGGGCAAATCCAGCGCTAGAGCCGATCCAACAAGGTGAGATTCTTGTGGACAGCATCTCTGTCAGCCATCGCAAGACCAATCTCCCAAAGCTGCGTTCCCGCGTCGGCATGGTGTTTCAAAACTTTGAGCTGTTCCCTCACCTCTCTATCGTCGAGAACCTCTGCATCGCGCAGATCAAAGTCATGGGACGTTCGCGTGAGGAAGCGCTCGACAACGGGATACGCTATCTCGACCGTGTCGGACTGCGCCAGCAAGCGGCCAAGTATCCCGGGCAGTTGTCGGGTGGTCAGCAGCAGCGGGTGGCTATCGCACGCGCGCTGTCAATGGATCCCATCTGCATGCTATTCGACGAGCCCACCTCGGCACTCGACCCGGAGATGGTCAACGAAGTGCTGGACGTCATGGTGGAACTCGCGCAGGAGGGAATGACGATGATGTGTGTCACGCATGAAATGGGCTTCGCACGCAAGGTTGCGGATCGGGTGATATTCATGGACGCGGGGCAGATTGTTGAAGATTGCTCGAAGGACGAATTCTTCGGTGATCCCGCCAATCGCTCCGACCGTGCAAGACAATTCCTGTCGATGATCCTCCAGCACTAGCTTCTGAAAGCGGCCCAAAGTACCCCGTTCCATCGGCGGTCTGTTACTGGGCGGCTGGTCCATGGGGAGCAAATCACAGAGGAAATTTCAGGCACCGTTTCCGGGAGCGGACGGCAGACCGATTGCATCTTGAGAGCCGAGAAGAACTGGACGCGACAACTCGGCTCCAACATGAACTAATGCGAGAGCCTTGTCTGGCTTATAACTTCGTAGGCCTTATTGACGGACTTGGCATTGATACCCGACGAAGCGCCCGTGATGATGGCAACTTTGTCCTTGATCATAACTTCTCTCCCAAATCGGGTTTATCGGAAACGGGTTCCAACCACTCCACCGGTTTTCCGTCGAGTGCCGCCTGGAGTGCCGCCCGGACGGCGATCGCAGGTCCTTCACCTCACGCAGTGAATCACGCCACCCGGCGACTGCGATTCGCCGTCGTCAATGCCAGGGCGGCTGCAGACACCAGGAGGAGTGCGCTGAAGCCGAAGGTGCTGGCGTAGCCGTGGGCATCGAATAGCAGTCCTCCGACCGTCGAGCCCAGTGCAATGGCCAGCTGAACCACGGCCACCATCAGCCCGCCACCCGCTTCGGCACTTTCCGGCAGCGTCGTTGCCAGCCAGCTCCACCAGCCGACGGGCGCGGCAGTCGCGAGCAACCCCCACATCGCCAGCAGCCCAACGGCGGCGCCGGTTTGTTCTCCGAACAGAGCCAGCGCCACGGCCACCGCGGCCATCGCGAGCGGGATGGCGACCAGCGTCCGGTACAGGTTGCGCGAGAGGAACCAGCCGATGAAGGCGGTGCCGATGAGGCCCGCCACCCCGATCGCGAGCAGTGCCAGCGACAGGGTCGCGGCGTTGACGTTCGTCGTCGTTTCCAGAAAGGGGCGCACATAGGTGAAAAGCGCGAACTGCCCCATGAAGAGAAGGCCAACTGCCGCCATCCCCCGCAGCACCAGCGGATCCGATAGCAGGCGCAGTGCATTGCGGGATCCGGGAGCCGGTGCGTCTGCCGGCATCGACGGCAGGCTCGTCCATTGCCAGGCGAAGGCGAGCACCGCGACGGGCACGAGACCGAAGAAGGCACCACGCCATCCGACCAGCGAGCCGATGAAGCTGCCCAGCGGTGCGGCGATGACGGTGGCGAGCGCATTGCCGCCGTTGAAGATCGCCAGCGCGCGCGGTACCTTCGACGCGGGAACGAGCCGGATGGCCGTAGCGGCGGACATGGACCAGAAGCCGCCGACGGACACCCCGATCAGGACACGGCCCATCATGTACATCACAAGACCCTGGGCCGAAGCGATCAGGGCACCGGACACGGCCATGGAAGCGGTCATACACAGCAGGACGGTCTTGCGATCCAGCCGCCGCGCCAAGGCCGGAAGCACGAGGCTGGTCAAGACAGCGAAAGCGCCGGACACGGCGATCGCCTGACCGGCCATGCCCTCGCTGACGCGTAGATCCGTTGCGATCGGCGTGAGCAGGCTGACCGGCATGAACTCCGATGCAATCAGTGCAAAGACGCATAGCGCCATCGCGAACACGCCACTCCAGTGGCTCGATGGTTCGCCGCGGGTAGCAGGAGCGACACATGATTGCGCTGTCATCGGCGTGCTGCAGAGTTTAGGGGGAAGGGTTGATGGAGCTTTCGTCATGCCCCAGATTATGGTGACGACCCACGCGCACTACTAGATAATGAATCCTGAATGCATCTAGTAGCCGGACTAATGAATGGGAGGCGGGAGTCGTGGCAAGGAAGAACCTGAACGACCTGCTTGGATTCGTGACCGTGGCGCGGGAGGGCAGCTTCACGCGCGCCGCGGCGAGTCTCGGGGTTACACAATCGGCGTTGAGCCAGTCCATCCGGGGGCTTGAGGAGCGGCTGCAGATCCGCCTCCTGACGCGGACGACGCGCAGCGTCTCGACGACGGCGGCCGGCGAGCGCCTGATGCAGGCCATCGGGCGGCGTTTCGACGAGATCGAATCCGAGCTCGATGCCTTGACCGAACTGCGGGACAAGCCGGCCGGCACGGTACGCATCACCTGCGGCGACCACGTGCTGCAAAGCAGCCTGCTGCCCAGGCTCGCGCCGTTGCTGCGAGAGTACCCGGACATCACGGTGGAGTTCGACGTGAACTACGGCTTCCGTGACATCGTGGCCGACCGCTTCGATGCCGGCGTGCGCATCGGCAGCACGATCGACAAGGACATGATCGCCGTCGCGATCGGCCCAGCGCTGCGCCTGGCGGTGGTCGCATCACCCGAGTATTTTGCGTCCCACCCGGCGCCGAAACAGCCCCGGGATCTGACGGAGCATCGTTGCATCAATCAGCGCATGCCGACTTCCGGCGGCCTATACGTATGGGACTTCGAGCGTCGCGGCCGCAAGGTCAATGTGCGCGTGGACGGGCCCCTCATCTTCAACACCACGCCGCCGCAAGTGGAAGCGGCACTCGCCGGCTTGGGCGTCGCCCTGCTGCCCGAAGACGAGGTGATGCCCCATGTCATCGGCGGGCGGCTGGTGCGCGTGCTGGAAGACTGGTGCCCGAAATTTGCCGGCTACCACCTCTACTACCCGAGTCGACGGCAGCCTTCTCCGGCGTTCTCGTTAGTCGTAGACGCATTGCGTTTTCGTGGGTGACGTCAGCGAATCCTGGAAAACGAAGGTGGGACGGCGGGTTGCGGTCCCGCTACAACGGGCGGTTCGCGCTAGTGGCCAGCCGACCAACAAGCAGCGCGTCGCTTGTCTCAGAAGGGTCGGATGCAGTCCCCCGCCCAACGCGCCCAGCGGCGGAAGTTCAGACGGCCGAGACCGGCCAATGCCAGTCATTCCGCCTGCGTCTACTAAGTGACCGAACATGGTGCCGTAACGGCCGGTTCGACAGCCGTGCTATCTCGCCCCTGGTTTGATACACCTTACAAAAGCACCGCAGGCAACTTAAGCAACGTGGCCTTGACCGGGGTATTGCCCGACCATGAGCAGCAACATGGGCAGCGCGGGAGGTACGGCGATGGCCAATAGCGCGCTCTTGTTCACAATGACGGGCCGAATCTTTGTCACTGACTCATAGAGGGTCTGGGTATCGGCGGTCGCGCCGAGTTCCGCTGCAACGGCCGGCTAGCACGATAACCCGCGAACCTGTCCTTTAGAGCGGGGCCCGCTCACTATCCCGACGCGGAATGGTAGTTCACGGGCGAACCGGCAGACCGCGAATGGGCGGAATTTGCCTCTGTCGCCAGGGCGACCGTCACGGAGAGAGCGACGGCGGAGACAGGCCGCAGCGGACATTGAGACTCTCACCCAGGTTCGTGGCCATGCACCGGCGGCGGCTAGACGCCATCTCCCTACCGAGGAGCTTGCCAAAGTTTCGTGTCGTGCTGGCAACGGCCAAATATGAGTGGTGATCTAGCTACCTTCCTGAACTGCCCCCGAAGCGCGGGGCGCCTCGAAGGAGAGCCGGACAATGCGCGCCGGGATATGTTCGGTCTGTAGCCGCGCCCCGAACTCGCGTGCAAAAGCTTCGCAGCTTGCCATCCCGGAGGCGTCGACGGCATACCTCTCGTCCGGCCGATCCGATATCTTTTGACCCGCGATGGCCATTTGTACGGCCAGCAACCCGGTACTGCGGACCGTGGCCTGAAGGGTCACCCGTAGCGAAGCCTCGGTGCGCATAGAGACTGTATTGAGGGCGCTTCGGACCAGCTCTCTGTAGAGCGTGCGATTTACCCAGACCGGCAGGCGCACGGCCCCTTCAGCCTGCCACTCGAGCGCCGGGCTTGCCTTCCCCCGATCATGCCAATCCTTGACAATCGCCTGTGTTTCCGTGTCCAGGCACACCTGCGACAGGACCGGCGCCTCTTTCTGCATGGTCAGCAGTTTCCGGGCATCGTCGAGCTGTTCACGAAACCTCGCCCACAGCGCCCCTGCGCTTTCCGCTTGCACCGCAGCCGATGCAGCTGCATCCACGTTGAAGATTTCTGTCAATATGTCAGCGGTCCGCGAAAGCGCCCCGTAATGATCAAGCAGAAGGGTATGCCTCGCTGCGTCGAATGCCGTGGCCCGAGCGGCTTCGTCGCGCAGCGTGACAAACAACGCTTCGCGCGGCGTAACATCGATGGTTCCACATAACATGGCGACCCTCTCGCCATCAGCGTTGTGGACAGGAGCACCCCAATGGTGGGCAAGGAATACTCTGCCGTCGTCGCGGATGCCTCCCCACTCCAGACCGTATGCAGCATCGTGCTTCACCGCTTCCGTGAAACGCCGGGTTAGAAGTTCCGACTGGCGCGCATCGTTGCTGAACTGGGCAAGCACTTCCTCGAGCGAGGTTCCCGTCAGTTCCGCATGTTCTCCTGCCGCGAGACGCGCCCGATCGTTCGCATAGAGCACACGTCCTGCGCTATCACGCAGCGTCGCAGGCACCGGCAACGCATCGACCACGCTGCGCATTTCCATTCCCCCTGACGATGACATGTCGCCACCACTGACCTGTCCTGCCGCTTCACCAGTTTCATAGCGCCGCACGAGTTCGCCGAGTTCGATCAGTGTGCGCACGTTCAGCTTCTTCATCAACCGCGTCTTGTAGGTACCGATGGTTCGATCGCTTAGCAGCAACCGTTCCGCGATCTCGGTCATGCGCATGCCCTCCGCCAGGTAGCGCATCACGGTCAGTTCGCGAGGAGACAACGCGAGCAAACGCTCGGCTTCCGGGGATGGCGCCGCGCCGGCAGATTCCGACATCGGGAAGTAAGTTCGACGCAAACCGAGCGCCCGCACGCCTGCGACAAGTTCTTCGGGCGCGCCGGCTTTGCTGACAAAGCCGGCGGCGCCGGCTTCCGTGGCCAGCGCAATGGAAGCCGCACTGTCGATCGCGCTGTAAACCAGGCTATGTACCGCGCTGGCGTAATGCCGCAGGCGGCGTAGTACCTCCAGGCCATTCAGGCGGTGGAGACGGAACTCCAGGATGAGGATCTCTGCCTGTAACTGGCGAACGTGACGGATGGCATCTAGTCCATCGGCGGTTTCCGCGAGCACCTCGTGCCCCGCTCGCTCGAGCAGCAAACGGGCGCCCTGCCGTATCAGGGGATGTGGATCAGCAATAACAATGCGGCCCATTCGACACTCCGTTAGATGACCCGGCACGCGCGGCGTGGTGAAGGGAGTGTAGTGGTTTCCTGACACGAAAATCGTGGTTCCCTTATTTTGGCGGCTTCCGGCGATTTCCATACTTTCAGTGTTCCCAATCACTGCATCGAGGGAGAAGCCATGAACAAGATCTTCCATACCGTCTGGAATGCGGCCCTTGACACATGGGTCGCCGTCAGCGAAATCGCCACGTCGCATAGGAAGGCCACGTCGTTGCTCACGGGTGCCATGCTGATTGCCGCAGCACCGGTGGCGCATGCCGCACTGCCGTCGTGGCAGGAGCTTGGGACCTATTACTACGACAACGGCACCTATCAGACCTACCTGGGCGGGCAGGGAGACAAGACATGGGTTCCCAACGCGACGGGCACCTACGGCAACTTCGCTGCGCAGATTCGCGGTGACAACGTGTTCCGCGAGAACGGCGGCGAACTGAACTTCGCCGGGGGCTACTACCGCAATACCGGCCGGATCATCGTGCTCGACGGCGTGACCGGCAAGATCACCGGCGGCGGTGGCGACGTCACCCCCAACATCCTGTCAGACCCCGCAAAATCCGCAGCCAATATCCTGTTGTACAACCCGAACATAAAGAATCCACCCTACCAGCTCATCATCGGCGACAACGCCACGCTCGAAGTCGCCCTGCGCGGTACCTCCAGCACGCCGTGGGGCAAGAACTACATCATGTTCACCAACAACGGCAACTACAGCAATAACGGATCGAACTACCTGCTCGGCACGAACGCCCATGTGATGGTCACCTCGGGCGGGTTCCGCCTCGACCCGTACACCCACGATCGCTTCAATCTCTCGAACATCATCTTCAACGGCGGGTACTTCTCCACCCGTGACGGCGATGACACCGTCTATGCGGACGAGAACGGCCAGGCTGTGGGCTATGTCGAGCTGGGCAAGGGCGCGGACCAGTTTATCGTGCTGCCCGGTGTCAGTATCGTCGGCCATGCAAAGGGCAACATGGTCAAGATGTACGAGACGCAGACGGGCGACAAATGGAGCGCGCACCTGACGGGCAGCCAGAATGACAGCTCCGCCCATGACAACCCCGACGACCTCGTGGAACTCCGAGAAGGTTCGACAGCCTCGGGCATCAACTTTTCCTTCGGCCAGTACAACGACACGATGATCCTCGCAGACGGCGCTAGGCTACTGGGAGGCACCGTCGACATGTTTAGCGGCAACGACACCTTCGTGGCGCATGCGGACCCCTCCAGCGGCCCGGGCATCGACCTGACCGAGGGCGCCTCCATCGATATGGGCGCCGGCAACGACATTCTTACGCTACACGGCACCACATTGCATGCGGTCGGAACCGCCACGGCGGCAGCCGTACGCATGGGCGCCGGCGACGACACCATCGACCTTAACAAGCAAACGGTGCTGGGCACGACAGGGCGGACGACCATCGACCTTGGGGCCGGCAATGACACCCTCAATATCGCGGACGCGACGCTGCGCGACACCACAGTCAACATGGCTTCCGGCAACGACACCGTGAACGTGCGGGCTAGTGCCGCCGCAGGACAGAGCGTGTTCGATGGACAAATCGCCTTCCTCCGTGGCAACACTGCAGCCGACAACCAGTTCCACGTCACAGACGCGGCAACGCTGACGCTGACGCACGGCAGTTCGCTGGACTTCGCCGGACGGATTCACGTCGATGAAGGAGGCATCCTGCGCGGCGAGGGCAGCACCAGCGTGGTCGCCGAAAGCGGCACCGACATCCGCGGGACCGTGCAGATGGACAACGTCGGTGTCGGCGGCACCGGCACCTTGACGCTGGCAGGTGGCGCCACCAACGGCGGGATCGTGATCTTGGCGGGCCCATCCACCAGCATACCTGGCAACACCCTGATCGTTCGGGACGGCTACGCTGGCGACGATGGTCGCATCGTGATCCGTACGGTAATGGGCGACGACGACTCTCGCACCGACAGGCTTGTGCTGGAGGGCGGCGACGGCACGGGTCAGACCGGACTTGTCGTGAAGTCGGCGGGCGGCGGCGGCGCATTGACCAACCAGGGCATCCGCGTCGTGGAAACGCGCGACGGCGCCACCACGGCCGATGGCGCATTTCATCTGGACCCGGCTTCGGACGGATACCGGCAGGGCATTGGCTCGTTGGCAGTTGGCGCCTACGACTATCTACTGGCGCGTGGCGGCAATGGGGGCATCGCCGAGGACTGGTACCTGATCTCTCGGACAGACGCCGGCAACACCACGCCTGTGGATACACACCCGGCGGTGCCGGAGGACCCGTTGAATCCTGGTGCGCCGCAGGACACCACCCTACCCACGGTATCGGACACTCTCCCAGCCGCCCCCGCTTACCGCCCCGAAGTCGGCGCCTATCTCGGCAACAGGCAGGCCGCCGCGACAATGCCCGTCCATACCCTGCATGAACGCCAGGGCCAAGCACCGGGGCTGCGCGACCCCGACTCGGACCATCCCGGCGACTCGTCGGCATGGGCGCGCGCGATGGGAGCCACCAGCCACCACGACGGGGCGAATGGCTTGCACGGCGCCAATACCGGCTACATCGTCCACGCTGGTAGCGACGTGCTGCGATTCGCCGATGGGAAAGACGGCAGCATCCGCCTCGGTGTCATGGGCCTATACGGCAGTACATCCAGCCGCACCGACAATGGCATCATTGGCGCGCGTGGCACCGTTGACGGTTATCAGGGCGGCATCTATGGCACATGGTACGGCCGTCCCGACATCCTTTCCGGTCCCTATGTCGATACCTGGCTGCTCCTGGGCACGCAAACCAACACGGTGATGGGTGACGGCCTGCCATCCGAGTCATATCGCTCCCACACCTTCACCGGCTCGCTCGAGGGCGGATACTCGTTCCTGATTCGCGATAGCGGCCGCACGCAAGTCTATGTCGAACCCCAAGCGCAGGTCGTGCTGCAACGCTACCGCGCCGGCGACCATGCCGAAGCCGGCGGCACCGTGGTGACTTCCGCGAGCGATGACTGGCTGACCACCCGGCTCGGTGTGCGCTTGCACGGCAACGTGATGAACGATGAGGGCCTGCCACGCTACCGCCCGTTCGCCGAATTCAACTGGTGGCACGGTCCCGGGTCCCAGACGCTGCAATTCAATAGCGATGTGGTGCGCGATGCCTTGCCGGCAAACCGCTACGAAGTGAAAGCGGGCGTCCAAGGGAATATCACACGGCGGACGTCGGTATGGGGCAGCGCCGGCGTCGAAACGGGTTCCGGCGGCTATCTAGGGGGCAAAGCGGCGATCGGTGTCAAATACAACTGGTAGCGCGACGCGCACCGCCGGCCGACATGAGCCTTCGTACCGGTGTAAGCCGTGCGGATCTCCCCATCGTCCGCTAAGGGATCGATAGCGGTCCATCACAACTGGCAGATTCCACATGGCGCCGCCGTATTTAACCTCTACACCCGACTCTGCGTCGGACAGTCGCCACCGCTGCTCCATCGCCACCTTACAAACACAGGCCATGGTGGACGTCTCAACAGGAGCCATTGACCCTTGTGCCGAGTGGACGGGCCCCTTAATTGACCACTTCGAGATCCGGTAACTTCCACGTCTTGTCGAAGAACGGTTTTTCAGGCCCATACAGCCGGAAAAGCACCTCGAAACGTCCGGCCCGGCTCGTGGGAATCCAGTTGATTTCCTTGCCCGCGGGTGGAGTCGGCCCGAAATAGATGTCGACAGAACCATCAGCGTTTGAACGCAGGCCAGGGGTCGTAGAGGAGCGGCTCGCCCAGCGCATGTTGCGAATCAGCGCGTGGGTGCGTCCATCGTAGACCGTGGCTGACCAATAGAGTTTGACCGGCGCGTTTGCCGGTACGGTCAGCCGATAGGATTTCCGGCCATCGAGCCTGTTTCCATTCTTGTCCTTGATAGTCATCAGATAGAACTGGCCTGTTCCGATCTGCTTCGCGCTGAAGTAGGCCATCGAGTACGTAATAGCGCGCCCATCTATAGGATAACTATCCGGCTTCGCAAAAAAGTTCGGCATCCCTTCGGCAACTTCGGAAGACGCCGGCAAAGCCCAATGCGTGCCTTCGTTGAATGGCGGAATGAAGACCTTCTCGTATTGGACATCAATGTACGCGCGTGCTTCTCGCGCTGCCGACGCAAGGATGGCATTCGCCTTCGCGTCAGGGGTGAAACGCTTGCCTTGCCGAATGCCAATCGATGTCAGGATGTCGATCATCACTTTATCGCGCGTCAGCCAAGGTTCGGCCTGCACGAAGCGGTCAAGTGCGTCGAAATATGTCGCATCGTAGGGGATGGTTGAATCGAAGACCTGATCATAGGCATCGACGAACTTGGTCTGCTCGTGGGCAGAAGACAATGGGTAGAACTTGATGCGCTTTCCATACGTAACTGCCTTCTCGATGTCGGCATCGCTGCCCGATTGCAAATTCGAGCGAAGAATGGCAAAGCCACGATACGTATCGGACCGAACGGGCCGGTAGCCGTCGGGAACGGCGTCTTTGTAATCGGGTGGCATGATGAGGTATTTGCCACCGTTGCCCTTGTCCGCGCCGGCCGGACCCACGTCCTCGAGCGCGTTTTGCCACGCATCGTCGATACTTCCGGTGATTGAGCCATCCTCGGCCGGCGGAATTTCAAGAACCATGGGCCCTTGCCGTACATCGTAAAACGGCATGAGATAGATCGTATCCGGATTGGGTGTGAGTGTTTGGTTCTTCCAATTTAGCGGTCGGGACCAGTACGCGACCTGGTTAGACGCTCCGCCAAGCCTTTGGAATGCGTCCAGCATCAACTGGAAGTTGACCGCTGGCATGCCCCAGAGAACCGCCTCAACGGCACGCCTCTCCATCATGCGTTCTGCAAGCTCTCGATTCGGCCCCTTTGCGGCTGGCGGAGCGGCCCACGACGAATGCAAGGACTGTATCAGGATGAGGGTGCCGAGCACCATCTTTGTCATTCTCGTCATCACGTTCTGCGCTCCATATTAGACGGGTGGTCAGCTGGCGAGCTCATGCCCTACCTCCCGAATGTCATGTTCAGGCCTGCAAACACGGTCCACTGGGGAACGCCATTGCCGTCGTGTGCCACCGTGTACTGGGGTTCGATAAAGGCGTTGAAGATAGTTTTCCCCTCTTTCCATGCCTTGCCTGCACCCATGCCGATTGGGATGTAATAACTCCCACGTTGGAGGTCGAAGCTCCACACGCCTGTGGACCGAATGTACCAACCACCTGGAAGGTTAAAGATGCCAAATGGCTGGACAGTCAAGCCTTGCACCGCAGGTCGGCTGCTTTGCCCAGCGAAAGAATGTTGCCACTGGATCAATGCGCCAATCAACCGGGCAGGTGTCGGATCGACGATCACCGCGGCGACGCCCGCCTGCCATTTCCCGGTCCCCAAGCTCGCATCCGTGGCAGTGGGCATGGTCAGCAACGGTCCCACGCCAACTTGCACGCCAGTTTGCTTGAGCAGAAATATATCGAACAGATTGATGTCGCCAAGCCCCGTATCGTATGTGCCATCCGATCGAGGCGGGTGCTCAACGGTGCGGTTACACGCAGGATTTGCGGCACCCCGACTAAGCCGCGGGGAAGAATGGGCAGCGTACCCCGGAGCAGAAAGTCATTTGTATGGGCGTCGCTCCCAAACAAGCGTGGCGTGTAGTAATTTTGCAAATTGAGCGACGGAGCGGGGTTGAGCGGATTATTGCTCGCGTTCGCCTCTTCGGTAGAAACCTGTGCGTTGCACTGCCCGCCCCACGTGACAAGTGCTAAAAAAGCCGCACATTTGGCCCCCGCCAACGTACGACGAATCGTCATCGCGAACCCCAATTGTTCGGCGTCAGCTCGCCCGCCACCAAAGTTAGTTGAAATTGGAGTACTAAGTTTGACGCGTCGGGACCAGCCGTAGAAGTTAAATTTTTCGATGACGATATAAAAAAATATGAGAGCTGTGGCGTTTCCACGTGTACTTGACCCCAAGCGCAGCCTTCGTCTGAAAGGAGATCGTCATGGAATTAGTGAATTCGTCTGTTCGCTATCGTGTGCCGTGGAATAATGGCTTACCGGACAAAAGCCGCCATTGAAACTCAGCGAGGTCTGGGCTATTCGCACGAGACTGCAGATGTCTGCAAACATCCGCGATCTAGCTATGTTTAATCTCGAGATTGATAGCAAGCTGCGAGCGTGCGACTTGACTTGTCTTCGCGTGCAAGACATCTGCCATGGTAACCAAGTGGCCATGCGAGCGACGGTACTGCAACAGAAGACTCAGCGACCCGTTCAGTTCGAGATCACCGCCCCGAATCGTGAGAGCGTGGAAGCTTGGATCAAGGATCGAGGATTGAAGCCAACGAACTTCCTAATCCCCAGCAGACTGCTTTCATCGCCGCACCTGTCCACCAGGCAGTATTCTCGATTAGCCCATGGCTGGGTTGCCTCCATCGGCCTTGACGATACAGCTTACGGCACACACAACATGCGACGCACCAAAGTCGCATTGATCTACCGCCGCACCAAGAATTTGCGCGCCACACAGTTGCTTCTGGGTCACACTAAACTGGAAAGCACCGTTCGATACCTCGGCATCGAGGTTGACGATGCCCTCGAAATGGCCGAGCAAACTGAAGTGTGACAACCTGAAGGCCGGCGACCGGTCGCTTGCCGGCCCAAGAACGGTCGTTCGAACCGATCGGCGAACGGCCCAGCGCACGCCCTACTATCCCCGTCGTCTAGCTCCATTCCCGACGCGTATCCGTGCCGCACGGTTCAAGGCTGTGGGCCTCTTAGACTGCACTCCGATCATCCGCATAGCGAGCGCCCCCCCTGATGGCGATCAGCGCGAGCCGACACGGTGGCGCCCCATACTTCTAATAGTGACTCGCGTGCCAGCCGTCGAAGCTCGTCACGCCGGCAGCTAAACTTCGAACTATTTTCTGCCCATAGGGCACCGTGGATCAGCGCCGAACGTATGTCGAACAGTGTTGCCCACTCGAATGCAAGGAGGGCACGCCGGCGGTCCACATCGGCCACTGGGCCTCTCCATCCACTCGTTCGAACGTAACCTACCTCGCGAGGAAGCTCTGTCCCTCGACGACGATATACGTCGCGCAAAATATGGATGGCTTCGATGACGGAATTCTCAGTCACTGAAGCAAAATCGAGCTGCACGATTCGGGATAGGACTGCGCGTACCGAGGAGGCCCTTTCCATAAGCAAAGCTCGAACGCGGTCCCCGCGACTTGCCGTCAGGCGCTTCAGCTCTGATTTCGCCATGGCATGCAGCAACGGATATGTCTCTGCTGCGGGTCGACTCAGGTCAGAGGACAAGCCGAGAACGAAAGACGCAAAAGTTCGCGAGGAGGCGTAACCGCTTCGCTCAATGTCCGCAGCGGACTCCGCAGCGGCCTTCGCGCGCGCGGCCCATTCGCACATTTGCTCGAGCATGAGATCGACCACGCAGCAAAGAGCGTATCGAAGAAAGCAGATGACCTCCAGCATTAGAACAGAGGAGGTAGTCCTCGCACATTGTGAAAACGACCGCGACGCGTATCGCAGGGCGAACTGCGCAACGGTATCCGAATGGACGATGTCGGGCCAGTCTTTCGCAACACCCGCCAGGTAAAGGTACTCGGCAATAGCATGGAGTTCAGATATTGATGCACGGATGTTATCTCTTTGTGCCACTATTTTTCGCAATCTGTTGAACGATGCCACCTTATCGTGCGCTTCCGTTCTCAATCTCTTGTGCCACTGCATGTAAAATTCTGAAGTGTACCTAGCGCTCAATGCTCGATGCAAAACGCGCAGTTTCGCCTCATATGCTTTTGAAATCAGGGATCGGATCCTCCGTGTGCTGACAATCAGTATCCTGTTCTCATACAGCCATATGCGGAACTGAACAACCAATCGATTCGTTTCGCACGGCTCCAACGTCGCACGATCGAGCCAGTCTGCGGCGACCATCGCGAGACGACTATCACTAAAGGATCTCCACCCCGTTAAAGTGCGAACCTCCGCCTGATGATCTAACATCGTTCGCGGGCGTTGCGAGTAGAAATCCTGGAGCACCGTAGCCGTGCCAGGTACCCACCCTAGAGCGGTGCTGAAGTGTGCTAGCAGAAATTCTGGGATGGCGGCCGCTTTCTCAGGGTGTGTCCCCGTTAAGCGCAGAAAGCCAATATGGAATGCAATGGGAATGCGGAACGCGGCCCGGTGGTTGTTGATGAAATCAATCTCCTCCTCCGAAAACGTGAAGAAACCGATCAACTCGTCTTCCTCTATTGCCGCAGCGAATGACCGACTGCCCAGAATTGAAATCTGCCAGTCTTGCATATTCAATCCAAAGCTCTAGAAGGGTTATGTACGCCTCATCGACCGGATCATCATTGGCCAGTTTCCATCACCGAATAGCATTCGCAACGCTTCGCCGGCTATGGCGTTCCCATTTCCTAAAACGAATCTCGCTTAGGCCATAGCGTGTGTCGCCATTGCAAATGCGCGCGCGCGATCCACCTCCCCTTCCATTCCGGGATTGATCTTCGCGGTGATCGAAAAGAAATCGCCATGGTCCGCCAGCTCATTGCAACCATGTTGGCTCCAGTACCAGCCCGCAACCAGCGCCGCTACTGTAGGATCTTCCCGCACAAAATCTGGGTTCGACACCAGATCCATTCCCAGCGCATCTCCGGCTGCCTTAAAGTTGTCGCGGAACGTCAACTGAATAAGCCCTGATCCGCGGTATTTCCATCCGTCCTGCGTCGACGCTGGTCCATTGCCCTGGCGATTGCCGTAGACCGTGCTCGCCAATAGTATTTGCCTTGCCAATGGGACCGCACTCTCCCCCGGCCTACGACCCATGCTCTCGCATTGCTGCGGCGTCAGGTGCCGGAAAACCTCTCCCAGCCGCGATATCGAATAGTTGAAACTCTCCTCCACGGGGGGGACTGGGAAGCAGCGGCTCTCGTATGAGGTTTGCGCAAGAAAAGCGGCCTGTCGGGCAAGCGTGTCAATCGAGAAACGAGTCATAGCGCCGTTCATTGGCGCCAACCATATCGATGCGCTAGGTTCCTTGACGCCCGTCGCGCGAACAAATGTGACAAGATCCATGGGTTCCTCCTGGCCTTCCTCATTTCCATGCAGTGGAAGAGATCGCGCGTCTTGCCAGTTGGAACCTGGTGCAAGCGGGCTGCTGGCGCAGATCCCCGATTACCATCTGGTGAAGCGCCACCTGCTTCTAAGCAACGACTATTGCAAAGAGCAAAGAGATTTCCGCGCGCGACGTGTCAACCGCAGCGCGGCTGAAATAATTCGCAATTTATTAGTTCGGCGTCGGCGAAGCCTATTAATAGCTACCGACATGATTTGCAGAACTAGATCCGTTTGCTGTCGCTAAGGCTAGTCAACCGCTGGCCGTCTTCCAAAAGCACGCAGCCATCATGTCCTCTCACGAATCAGCGCACTTGCGTACGATGACGCTTCGACGCCAGGATTTCGACGACCAATGTGGCACGTTCAGGCTGTCAGGCGGGAAAATCGGCCCCAACCGTGCTCTTCAAGCAACAGCAACGCGCTTCTCGCACGAATTGCGTCGTCTGATCTTCTTTGCCGCAATGAGGTGACGTTTATGTGCAAACGCGCAGAAATGGACACTACGGTCAGCCGAGATCAATCCCGCTACAACAACGAGGTCTATATCTTCGTTGTCAGATAATCGCCCCATGAGGCGGTCGGACGCCTCTAGCGACCGATCGCGAGCGAAAGCACGAAAGCACGAAAGCAGAGATAACGCTCACCAGCGCCTACCCTCGGACCGGCGTGGGTGCTGACTTGTCCAACAGCACGAGACAGCACGAGACAGCACCTGCCCATTCGGACCTGGGCCAGCATGGCGGTTAATCGTAGTCGGGCAAAGGTGGCGCTGCATCTCCAGACCGCCACAGCCGCGGTCTTCCTCGGATTGGTGAACGAGTGCACCGTTTGACCAAAGGGCGTCGGCTGCTAAGACCTTCCGCGGGACGGCAGCGTCGTGCGTACGCATGCTGACATAAGGCTCCGTCAGCGCCCACGCGGCCGAACGGCGGCCGGACACTCGCCGTCGTTCTTTGCATCTATTCATGAATATGCCCGAATTCACCTGGGCGGGTCGCCTTGCGCGTAGTGGCATGGCAGCTAGGCTTTAGCCCACATGTTGGGGGCGGCTACGCACGATGTGCTTAGTTGCGGCAACGATCCCGGCCAGTTGGAGACTATGCAGCTATGCGTACGATGCTCAGAATTCGGTCGCGACAAACGGCAATACTGATTGCCTCAATCAGCCTGATTGCCGTCTGCTCGTTCGGTCTTTTGTCCGCAGCAGAAGAACTCACGCAAACATCCACGTCGAACAACACGCATTCCGACGCCACATACGTAACCCACGTTATGGTCGTAGTCGGAGGATTGGTGCCAATGATCGTCGTCGGTTGGTTCCTGTACCTGTTCAGTGGGATCACGATCTCCCCCAGGAAGATCCGCGGTGTGATCGTCTTTTGCTACCTGACCACGGGGCTGATGATAATCGGCTGTCTGCTGCCGTTTGTCGTCTTTCCCCTTGCCCCGGAGCTGCAGCGCCTTATGATCGCCAGCCCCGTTGGCGTCACGCCAGGCTGCAAGAATGCCGCCGATCAGGGAACCGTGCTGAAGGAGCTAGCCTGCAGCGCGCACACAGACCAATGGATTGTCAATATTGGCGGCGTTGTCGAGCGTGTTGATCCCTTGACAGTCAGCAGTGGACACGCACAGACGGTGCTCGGTCTATTGGAAAGCGCTGCGACTGCGACCCCTGCCGCACTGGGCACAAAGTGGGCCTCGGTTCAGGTTCGTGGGGGTGTGGTGGTACCGCTGTACTTCGTGATAATCGCATTGATGGGCGCAGCAATCAGCATGACGCGGAGCGTCCCGCGCTGCCAGAAACGCCTGATACCGGGCCAAGCCGACTCCATCACCCCTGAAGAAGGACGCGAGTACCTGGTACTGCAAGTCATGCAGGTGTTCTCCGCCCCTCTTATCGCTATCGTCGCCTACCACATCTTTGAACCGGATTCGGCCAGGACTTCCGTGATTCTCGCTTTCGCGTGCGGCTTCGCATCGGAAACGATCCTCCTGTTTATCTCAGCAGCCATCAAAAAGCTCAATCCGGAGGGGCCGCTGCCACCTGCTCGCTCTGTCCCCATGGCGGACTCCCCTGGCGCGCCTGCGTCCAACGCAGCCAGCGCCTCGTCATCCAGTGCATCCTCGAACCGGATTTCGGCGCCCGACGACTTTACGACACAACCTATTGCACCCACAGCGCCCGGCGGTGAGCACACAGGAAGGAGCGAGCGGGAGTGACGCGGCAGCTTCAATGCACCACGCGGTACGCCAATGTAGGCACGAAAACACGTTCACGACGCCGCCCGGGCTCAGCGCGACTCAGCCTTGGGTGCTTCAGCTTCGTCCACAAGATTTCTATTCGCATAGGGAGGGCATCGAGATTAGTAGAACACGTCACTGGCGAGGGTTCGCCGTGCTGTCGTAGTTAAGCAAACGTGAGGCGCCACCGTAGCGGTGCGGCTCACGTCTCTAGGAGAGTTCCATGCAAGGTCCCCTGCTATTCCTCTTTGGTCCCCCGTTGACGCCAACAGATCTGGCGGTTTGTGTCGTCGAACATGTGGTGGACGGCTTCGTCAACACGCTCGCTTCGGATCTTTGTTCCAACTACGCCGCGGCGCAGCTCGAGAAGGAAATGAACGACGCTCCGTCGCCGGTCATTTTCAACAACAACACCTACTGCTTCTACAATTCCGGCACCACGCTTTGCTGCCAATACATCGACAGCAGTGGGACATGGGTGGCCGCGACTGGCCTGCCCAGCATTACGGACTGCCAATCTGCCCCATCCGCCGTTGTATTCAACGATCTGTTGTACGTGTTCTTCCCGCAGTCCTCATCAAACATCATCAATTTCATCACGTCTTCAGATGGCACCACGTGGAGCGGTGTTAACGGGATGAACGGTGCAGCGACATCCGCGGGCAACCACCCTTCGGCAGTGGTATTCGGCGATCCTGCAACCCTCAATGTGTTCATCACCGGCGGCGACGGTTATTCCCTCTATTGTATTTCCTCACCCAACGGTACGGACTGGAGCACCACCCTGATCCCGAATACTGGCAGTGCCGTAGGCTCCGGGACGAATGTCACGAATATTACGAATTCTCCGTCTGCGATTGTCCTCCCATCCACCAATTGCCTCTATGTTTTTCACCAGGGGCCGACGTCCGGGAGCACATTCAATAGCAGCGACCTTTGCTACAACATGATGGATGCCGCGGGAAACTGGCAAGGCGACAGACAAGTTTCCCTCACAGCGCCAACCGATTACCTGGTCGAGATCAGCGCGACTCCCAGTGCCTTTGTCTACAATGGTCAGATCATTGTGATATTCGACGACGGCGCTCAACTCTATAACGTCACCAGCACCGATGGCAGTCAGTACACGCCGCCAGCCGTCATGGGGCAGTTAGCCGCGAAGAACGGCGTCTCAGTCACTACGTTTAACGGACAGCTCGTGATGACGGGATTGGTTCCAAGTGCCGGTAATAATGGCGGTGTCGTGGGCTATGCCGCTACCACGCCTGGAGGCAACTGGGGGTTTATGGGTCCGGTGCTGCTTCCGTTTGCGCCAATGCTGCCCTTGTATATGGGTAACAGCGTCCCTGCACTGATCGAATTCAACAGCACGCTCTACTGCTTCACCTATGAGGTTAATGAAACGGGCGCGCTGTGCTACAACACCACTACCGATGGAATTACCTGGTCCACAGGCGCGGCACTTTCGGACGGCGATTCGATCCTGGGATGGAGCCCCAGTCCTATGGGCCCCGTCGCGTTCAACAATGACCTGTATGTGTTCTATCAAGGAGGGGGCTGGACATACTACTCGTGCTTGAGCGACGGCTCTTGGAGCGGGAATATCAATGTGCCCAATTCTGGCGCCTCCTTCTATCCCTCGCCTGTGGTTTATGAGGATAGCATCTATTACTTCCACACAGCGAAGGACAATGGGAACGCCATCTGGTTCAACAGGAGCACCGGCGGGTCGGGCGCTGGATTAACATGGCAAGGCGATCAGGAGATTCCCGGGTTCAATGACAACAGCGTTTCGTTCTCCTCCTACAACGGCACGCTTCCTCCCGTGGCCGTGATCTTCAATGGCAGCCTTTATCTCTTCTACGTTGCCAATGCCTGGACCATCGCCTACCGGCAGTACCTCGGCAGCAATGGCAGCAACGGCAGCGGCGATTGGAGCGCGCCGGGTATCGTAAGTAACCCTTACAATACATTCGGTGCGGGTGCAGGACCCATCCAGTACTACACCACAGAGAACAGCTTCAACGTGGTCACGTATACCGATTCGAATAACACGCCGACGCTTGCTGTTTATTTCCTCGGCTATGGTGGCAACAGCATTTGGTATGCCACCACGACCAATCTGGTTTGCACCACAGAAATCGGCTATTGGAGTAGCCTGACACAGGCAGGTGTCCAGCGGTCGACGGTAAGCAGCGCGATCCCCGGATATGTTTCCGATTCCGCCGATGCCGCGAATTGGGTTGTTGCGCCGTTCTTCGGGAAACCCGGAGAATGGTGGGAAGTGTTTGCGTCCTAAGATGAGGGCGGCCGTATTGCTTTAACCGCCCGCCGGTCCGTTTTGGCGGGCGGGTATTTCTACGTGATCCAGAGTTGTTCTCTGCCTTATCTATATTGCAGCGGGAGTAGTACTTTGCGGCGTGCTCGACATCCCTCCTTTGCATGGCTGACAGCGCTACCACTGCTGCTGTGCGCGTGCGTGCCGCTCGCTTACGATCAGGTTTCGGACCAGCTCATATCCAAAATGCAGCGCGACCTGTATGCGCATTCCGTGAGCTTATTGGGCGCGAATCGCTCTCCAAATGACCAAACCAGAAGAGCCGGAGATTACGAAATAAACGAGGCGTTTTATGACCAAATGGATGCTGACATTTATTCGTTACGACTTCGGATGTTGACCCTGGCGGACGGATCCGCGACGATGCTAACGTCCAATTTCGACAACATTGAAGCCAATTTGATCCAACAACGTAAGGCTCACCAAAATCAGGGCCGGCTGCTCGACCCGCAAATCATGGTTTGGCGAAACGCCTATGCCGCTGAAACCTCTTCGCTTCTTGCATATGAACTGAGACTGAAGCAGGGATCAGAGACCCGCAGAAAATGATATACCAGGGGAGCTCAGCATGGCCTTCAACACGCAAGCAATCGTCGATGAGGCACTGAAGTCAATGAAGTCCGTCTTGGAGGACGACTTTTCAGTATTGTCGCGAGTCGCTCCTATGCAGGCGGCGTTGCTACTACAGAACGCAATGATCATCGGGGATCCCGAAAACGGTCTCACAGACGAAGACCGTGCCATTCTTTCCCAGGTCTCTGCTCGTGCGGCCAGGGACGTCTTTACCGCGTATGACGCTATAAGCGTGGCTGCGGCCGAGCAAGCTATCGCTGCCGCCTGGGAAGTCGTGACCAAGGCGGTGGAAGCCGCCATTTGAATGCGTCAAGGCGGCCCTTGAGCTGCCAGCCATGGCCCAAAAGCGAACCTGTCCATCGAGCCCTGTTGCGCCGCCCTTGAGGAGTTAGCAATGAATATCCTTGGTCGTGCGTGGGTGGCCGGCCAATAGCTCCCGCGTTGCCATACAGCCCCGGTTAAAGGTGGGAAGCCGTTGTCGACGACTGTCCGTTCTCGAGAAGACCGACAAACCGCTTCGGGTCGGCTACGGAAGTCCGGCCCTGCAGTGACGCCTGGTGGCCGGCGGACTTCCGGATTCGGCCGATTCTGTGTGAAAACGCAAGTGCTTCGCCTAAACTGAATCAACTTGTCAGCGCGGGGCAGCTCATGAAGCGATTTATCGTAGGCGAAGATCGACAGCAAGTTACGCTGCTACCGGAGTGCCTCGATGATTTCATCGGCGAAGACAATCCTGTACGCGTCATTGACGCCTTCGTTGATGAGCTGGATCTGCACAAGCTCGGATTTAAAGGCGCGGCGCCTGCTTCCACTGGTCGACCTGCATATCATCCGTCGATCTTGCTGAAGATTTATATCTATGGCTACCTAAACCGAATCCAGTCGAGCCGCCGACTGGAGCGCGAGACTCAGCGCAACGTCGAATTGATGTGGCTGACTGGGCGGCTTGCACCGGATTTCAGAACTATTGCGGACTTCCGTCACGACAACGGTCTAGGGATTCGGAACGTTTGCCGGCGTTTCGTCTCGCTTTGCCGGGATTTGAAGTTGTTCTCACAGGCAATCGTGGCCATCGATAGCAGCAAGTTCAAAGCAGCAACAGTCGGGACCGCAATTTCACGCCGAGCAAGATAGACAAGCGCCAGCAGCAGATCGAGCAAAGCATCCAGCGGTATCTCGACGCCCTGGAGACCGCCGATCGAACCCAGCCGACTGAAGTTGAGGCAAAGACGGCGAGGCTGCAAGAGAAAATCAAGAAGTTGCGCCACCCGGTGCGGGAGTTGGATCGGATTAAGGAAGAATTGAGGTGCGAGCCCGATGAGCAGCTATCACTCACAGATCCTGATGCGCGCTCGATGATCTCACAAGCCAAGGGGACGGGGGTTGTAGGGTACAACGTTCAGCGGCCGTTGATGCCAAGCACCACCTGATCGTCGCGCACGAGGTAACTAACGTCGGCAGTGACCGGTCCCAATTGAGCAAGATGGCAAAGGCTGCGCCTGAAGCCATGGGCCGAAAAAAACTTCAGACATTTGCCGATCGTGGGTACTTCAATGGACCCGAGATCAGGGCATGCGAAGACATGAGCGTCACGCCTTTCGTACCAAAGCCGATGACGTCGAGCGCCCAGGCTGACGGACGGTTTGGCAAAGCAGACTTTATCTATGTGGCAAAGGACGATGAATATCAGTGCCCGGCGGGCGAGAGAGCGATCCATAGGTTCACTACGGTCGAGCACAACTTAAAGCTGCATGTGTACTGGACCAGCGCCTGTCCCAAGTGTCCAATACGAAAGCAATGCACCAGCACAGATTATCGGCGCATTCGTCGATGGCAGCATGAAGCGGTGCTTGAGCGGATGCAGAAAAGGCTCGATCGCATGCCCGATGCAATGACGTTGCGGAGACGTACCGTTGAGCACGTTTTTGGCACCCTTAAACACTGGATGGGGTCGACGCACTTTCTAACGAAGACGTTAGAGCATGTGAGTACGGAGATGAGCCTACACGCGCTCGCCTACAATCTCAAGCGGGTAATAGCGGTGCTAGGAATTGCCAGAATGATGAAAGCGGTAAAGCTGGCGGGGGCATAAGCCCTTCTTGACGATTTTTTACGTCCGCACGGAGAGCGTCGACACCAACGAGGCATTATTGCGGTTCGGCCAAATCAACACTGTATGGACCGAATAAAGGCAACTTCAGGCACCACAGCATGTGGACGCGCCCGCGCTGACCCTCTCGAAGTTTCCACACGACCTCGGCCAACAAGCGACATTGATGGCGCGCTGGCATCAGACATCCGATGGGCGGTGCGAACCCGCGAACGGACATTCGCCTCCGACACGTCCGCCTTGCTCGCCGATGCCGCAGCGACAGTGCTCTGGCTATTAAGGTTGGAACACCGATTTTTCGAACACAGCGAGTTGCACCAATTCATCAACAGCGACTTTGACTTTCGGCTGAAGGTGTCGTGTCTTCTGCCAGATCGCATGAATCGGTGTTGTCGTCGACAGGCTCGGCAGCACTTCTCGCAGTGCGCCCGTGCTCAGAGCATCTCGCGCCAGCCACCCGGGAAGCTGGGCAAGGCCGCAGCCCGATACGCACGCGTTCAGTAAGGCGTCTCCGTCCGTCAACTCGTGACGCGCTCGCACATCGAAGTAAGCGGCTCCGCCGCCGCTCGCCGCATCTGCCAATAGCCAGCCGGACCGTACGTTGCTACGCCATCCGATCAAGCAATCGTGTATGAGCAGATCGTCGCGCTGCATCGGTTCGCCGGCTCGTGCCAGGTAATTGGGCGCGCCGCAAATAACGAGCCTCTGCTCGCCAAGCTTGCGCGCAACGAGATCCGGAAATGCATCGAGGGTGCCGATACGCACCGCGAGATCGACACCCTCGCTTACGAGATCCACTGTCCGATCCTGCAACGTGACGGCAAGATCCAGCCGCGGAAATCGCCCAGTCAGATTCAACAGTGCAGGCACGATGTGCCGGCGGCCAAAAGTCGTCGGAAGATCGACGCGCAGGCGACCAATAGGTTGTTCGTGGCCCGTCGACAGAAAGGCTTCTGTTTGGTCCAGATCTTCGAGAATGCGTCGGCACGTGAGCAGGAAAGTCTCGCCTGCGGTCGTCAGGTCAATGCGGCGCGTCGTCCGGTGCAGCAGCTGCACCCCGAGCCGCCCCTCTAACCGCGAGATGTTCTTGCCGATGGCAGAACCGGTGAGGCCTAGCACCTCGCCGGCGGCGGTAAAGCTGCCGTGATCGACAGCGGCAACAAACTCACGAATGCCAGCAAAACGATCGTCCATAATCAATTCTGGAATCACTGGATGGAATCTATGGAATTTTATCCCCTAAATCAACCGCATAGACGAAATTACACTCTTTAGCACGATGGCGTCCGCCGTTGCAGCGAACATGAGGTGTGAAATGAAAGCATGGCTTCTCCACGATTTCGGTCTCCCTAACCTACGCGCTGGCGAGGTGGAAACACCCACGCCACGGCCGGGCGAGCTTCTAGTGAAGGTCGGGGCGGTATCGCTAAACTTCCGTGACAAGGCTATCGTTGATGGTATTTATGAGCCTTCGAGCGTACCCAAGCCGCTGATTCCCGTGTCGGACGCAGCCGGCACGGTGGTCGCTATCGGCGACGGTGTAACCCGCTACAAGGTCGGTGACCGCGTGAACTCGACGCTGTACTCGCACTGGATCGATGGTGCGCCCGGCCCCAACGAACCAGCATATTGCCTCGGGATGCCGTTGCCGGGAGGACTCGCCGAATTCATGATCCTCCACGAAGACAGCGCGGTGCCAGCGCCCGCGTCGATGACCGACGCGGAAGCATCGACCCTGCCGATCGCTGCATTGACCGCGTGGTATGCGCTTACCGACGTCGGCCACCTGGAGTCAGGACAAACGGTACTCGTGCAAGGAACGGGAGGTGTTTCGATCTTCGCGGCGCAGATCGCCATTGCCCATGGCGCACGCGTGATCGTCACGTCGAGCAAGGACGAGAACCTCGCGAAAGTGAAGGCGCTGCTCAATAGCGACAAGGTTGAAGGGATCAACTACAGGACGCATCCGAACTGGTCGGCGAAGGTACTCGAACTAACCGATGGCCTGGGAGCAGACGTGACGATCGACGTCGCGGGTGGGAACGGGATCAACGAGTCTGTTGCGGCCACCAAGGTGCAAGGCGTGATAGCCCAAGTTGGTTTCCTGACGGGGCAGACGAGCGCTCTCGATCTGATGCCGCTGATCTTCCGGCAAACGACGATTCGTGGGATCGCGGTCGCGCCGCGCACTTCCTTTGAGCGCATGAACGTGTTCCTCAATGCGCACAAGATCAAGCCCGTCATCGATCGCGTTTATCGCTTCGACGAGACCGTGCAGGCATTTGAACATCTTGCTCGCGGCCCCTTCGGCAAAGTCGTGATCAGCATCGGCGACGACTGATAAGGGCAGGGTCCGGGCGGCTGGGCTGTCAATGAATCCTCCGGGTTCGAGCCCCTCGGATTCAGCGCGGCCGCTGTCGCTGAGTCCTCGGAAGGACCACGTCCGGATTTAGCGACCACTGCTGCCCAAGATCCGCGCTGCCGCCGCGCGCGGCGCTTTACCAAACGCTCAAAGCTGCCGTCGCCCAGCGACGCGTTGAATCCACGGTCGTTCTGCGACGGTCTCAGCTTCCGCCCGGTCGCCCGTTAGACGCTGGTGCTACCACTCCGTATGCCGCATTCGGGCGCTACCCGACAGCGCCACTTCTGACAAATACCGCAGCACACTTTCCACTCTTTGCCACTATCGATTGACTGGCGGGGCTGGCTGGCGTTTTCTTCCTTGATCACGTTGTTCACGAGTGTGCTGCTAAATGACGATGGGGCCTACAGCCCGCCAACGTCTTCGCATACCATCGGCAACCACGCCATCATGCACAACACAACTTCCTGCCATGACGCCGCCGCCGCCCCTTTCTCCATATCGAACCTACGCGTGGCCTTGCCATGTTACTCACGAGCGTTCGCGACGAATGCGCGCTGGCGTATTGCCGGCGATGCGCCGGAAGCACGTAGTCATGTGCGAGCGGTCCGCGAAGCCGCAGACATTCGCAATAGTGGCCAGCGGCCTACTAGTTTCTAACAGTAGCCGCGTGGCATGGGCTACCCGTCGCCGCATGATGAAGCGCAACGGCGCTTCGCCTGTGGAGGCGCGGAAGGCCCGCATAAAATGCGGGAGGCTGACTTCCGCCATCGCCGCCAGTTCCGTGATGGCGATACTGTCGCCAAGATGGTCTTCGATGTAGTCGAGGATGCGGCGCAACCTGAACGGCGCGAGTCCGCCCTTGCAGCTCAGCAGCGGCGCGGTGGTCCCCAGTCCTGCAATTTCCACGGCAAGCATGCCGACGAGGCTTTCGCAGTAGAGCTGTTGCGCGTTGCGTGGCGTGACGCACGCCAGTGCCAGACGGTCGGCCATGGCCCAGATCGGCTTGTTCTCGAACATCAGGCGCGACGGGAAATTGGCCGCCGCGCTGGCGACGCCGCAAGCCTCGCCCAGCAGCGCATCGTCGAAATGGATCGCCACACAGCGAAAGCCGCGAATAAACCGGGTATAGCCGTACGCCTCGCCGCCCTGCTCGATGAGGCTGAGGTGGTCGCTTCCGCGATAGCAGTCGGCAAGCGACTGCGATGGCTTGTAGCGCGCCTCGATACGACCGCCGGTCTCACGCAAGGCTGCGCGCAGGCTCACGCGCCGCGATCCGATCGGGCGGGCAACGTCCTGCAGCTCGCCGTATTCGAAGACTTCCACCTCGGTGTTCGCCCAAGTACTGGTGATTCGGCTCTGATGCACGTCCGTGACGATACGTACCACTTTCCGTCTCCTGCCAACTTTCAACTACCTTGTGTACTGACAATATGGATTCGAGGCTGCAAATTCGTCTCGACCGGAATGCCAAGCTTCCGCTGTCGGAGCAGATTCGCCTGAGCATTGCCAGGGCGATAGACTCGGGCGTGCTCACCCCTGGCACCCGGCTGCCCTCATGGCAAGACCTGGCCGCGCGCCTCGGTGTAGCGCGCGGCACGGTACAAGCGGCGTACGAACGTTTGTCCGACGCGCAGATCATCGAAACCTTCGGTGCACGGGGCACCCGCGTCGCGCCTAGGCCACGCGTACCGGTGGCCCAGCCAAAAGCGCCGCGGCCCGGGTCATTCATGAGTACCTATCTCCAGATGAACACGGGACCGGCTGTCTTTCAGGTCGGCATACCGGCGCTGGAAGGGCTGCCTGACCGGCTTTTCGCACGCGCGCGTTCTTCGAATCTACTGAAAACGGGCACGTTCTCGTCATTGATATATCCCGATCCCCGTGGCGAGCTCGCACTGCGTCGGGAGATTGCAAGCTATCTCGCCATTTCCAGAAACCTGCACTGCCTGCCTGATCAGGTCTTCATCACTTCTGGCTACATCTCTGGCCTGGGTCTCGCACTGCGGGTGCTGGGGCTGGACGGCAAAAAGGCCTGGATGGAAGAACCCGGCTTCATGGTCACCCGCAAGGCCCTCGAGCTTGCACGCCTGACCGCCGTTCCGGTACCCGTGGACGCCGAGGGCATCAACGTCGAATATGGCATCGAGCGTGCGCCGGATGCCGCGTTGGCCGTCGTGACGCCCGGGCAGCAAGCGCCGTTGGGCTCGACGCTGTCGTTGACGCGACGGCTGCAGCTACTTGAATGGGCGGCTGCCAGCGACGCCTGGATTATCGAAGACGACTACCTCAGCGAACTGCAGCTCGATGGCCGGGCTGCTCCCGCCTTGGCATCGCTGAGCGGAGCCGGCCGGGTCATTCATATCGGCACATTTAGCAAGACCATCAGCCCGGCTCTGCGGCTTGGATTCGTCGTGGCGCCGGCGGAACTGATCACCCCGTTCTCAGAGGTCACCGCAACGCTTGCGCCTGCGCCCACACCGATCATCCAACTCGCCACGGCTCAGTTCATGCGCGATGGCCACTACATCCGTCGCATCCGCCGTCTCAAGCGGCTTTACTCCACGCAACGTGAAGCGCTGTGCGAGCAGTTGCGTCTCCGCGATGCCGCGTGGACAGCCGCGGGCCTGGCGATACTGCTCAGGCTGCCGGACGGCGCCCCCGATACCCGGATCGCCCGGGAGGCGATGGATTTCGGCATGGCGCCATCGCCGCTATCGAAGTGGTTCGCCACGCCATCCCCTGCGGCGTCGGGCCTCCTGCTAGGGGTTGCAACCGCGCCCGAAGCGGAGGTCGGCGCATCATGCCGTCGTCTGTTCGAGATCATCGACCGGTCTTGCCAGTCGCCCTTGGCCCGCGACCGACGCCAGAAGCAGGGAAACCGAGGCACCGAGCAAGACAAGATCCTTGAGCAGGAACTGACCCGGCATCGCTGAGATGGCTGGAAATCCCCCCGCCGTCACTTCCGCCACACCGGGAGTGCTCAAGAAGAAGGTAAGCGTGATCAGGTAGGTTGCCGCCGACATGGCAGCGCCCAATGCCGAGAAAATGGGCCGGAACGCGCCAAGAATCAGCGCCACCGCGGTGGACAGTTCGAGTATCCCAATTGCGTAACTCGCCCCTTGCACGCCTAGCAGCATGTGCATCCAGCTCATGATCGGGCTGTTGGCGATAAACGGCGCGATGCCATTGGCTTCGTAGGCAGTGAACTTCATGCCGCCGAACCAGAGGAACACGATGACGAGCGTCCATCTAAGGGGGGCCAGAAGAGACAGCGATTCAACGCCCTTTTCGGCGATCTGCAGCCGAAGCTGGTGTGCAAGAGTTCTCATTTGATTTTCCATTCAGATTGCTCGGATGCTTGAGCTTTCAATCTAGCTCTACGCAATACCGATTTCGAGACTGCATCGGCGCAATAAGCTGCGCAAAAGGATCAACACGGCGCGCATCACGTTCCCTGGCGTGCCAGGCGGCGCCATTGCCCTGGGGTCATGCTCATTTTCTCGGTGAACACGCGCCGGAATGCCGCCACGGACCGGTAGCCGACCGAGTCAGCCACTGCTTCGGTGGTCGCTCCGGGCTTTCTCAGCGCGTTGGCCGCCAGGCTCATCCGGATATCGGTCAGCAGGTCATTGGCCGACCGCCCAAGACTTGACTGGAAATGCCGCATGAATGTAGCGCGAGACATGCTGCACAGCTCGGCGAGCTCCGCCAGGTTCCAGGGTCGGGCCGGATCCGCGAACATGGCCGAAATCGCCGGGGCCAGTCGTGGATGGCCGGCAAGCGCCAGCAAGCCTGCCGGGGACTGTTGCGATTCACTCGCCGCGCGCAGCACCAGTGTGAACAGTGCAAAACTCAACGCGTTAAGCATGGCGTATCCGCCCGGCTTGTCGGTGGCGCATTCCATGCGCATGAGCCCCATCAGCCTTGCCAGATCCTTGGTGGCGGACAAGACATTGTCTGCACCCCCGCCGTCGGTTGCCCGCACCACGAACGTTGCGGGCAGGTAATCACGAATCATCCGGTCGTGCGGGGGACCGATGAAAAACCGTCCGCAGAGCATGTCCAGGGGCTCGCCATTGCCGTCATTCTCGCTAAGCGTCCAGCCTGCGGAGCCCTGGCGATTGGAGGTGGCCCCGGGCACATGCCCGCTACCATCGTGGAGCACATGCGCCGCGCCGTGAGGCAGCAACAGGATATCGCCAGCCAACAGCTCCGTGACCGTGCGCGTCTGCGGATCTTCAAGTACGGCCCGTCCCTTCAGCACCATGTGATAGGGAATCTCGTGCGCGGCGGACTCGTCCCAGGCCACGCGCCATGGCGCGCCGTACACGCAGCGCACCTGCAGTTGCCCGGTGATGTCGATCATCTGCAGGAGCTGGCTCAGCCAGTCAATCCGGGACACTTTACCGTCGGAATATTGATCCACTTGAACGCCTCATCGCTATCGCACACGGGACGTAGCCGCTACACAGCACAGGCTACGTCCCTGCTGGCTCAGATCGAGCCGGCCGGCGCCACCGCCGGGAAGTCCTTGTCCGGATCGAACACGTTGTTGAAGAAGTTGGTCAGCGAGTACATGGCCACGAGCGCAACAATCTCGATGACGTTTGGTTCGGTGTAGCCCGCATCGCGCACTGCTTTCAGGTCTGCGTCGCTCACCTGGCCGCGCGTCTCGATTACCTTGCGCGCAAACTGCAGCGCCGCGTCGCGCTTCGGATCGCTGGCGTGGCCCTTTCGGGCAAGGATAATCTCATCGGCCGGCAGTTTGGCCAGATGCTCGGCCGTAAAGCTGTGAACGGTCAGGCAGTAGTTGCAGCCATTCACTTCGGACACAGCCAGGCCGATCCCGTCGCGCGTCTTCACATCGAGCGCCTTGCTCAGGCCGCCCAGCAGCGTGGCCCATGCGTTGAACGCAATCGGGCTCTGCGCGAAGCTTGCCATCATGTTCGGCGTGAAGCCGATGTTCTTCGTGAATGCATCGAGCGTCGCCTTCGATTCGGCGGGTACCTGTTCCTGGTTCAGCACTGCGGTTCTTGCCATTGTGGACTCCTTGGATAAATAGACTGGGATTGACGGTTAAACGAGATCCAGCACATCGGCCACGGGCACGCGTGGCTTCTGCGCCCAGTTTCCCGGACGCTCGGGGCCCACGGAAAGCAGCATGACCGGCACCTCGTTGGCCGCCAGTCCAAATTCACCGTGCACCGCCTCGGCATCGAAGCCGATCATCGGGGTCGACCCCATGCCCAGCGAACGGGCCGCGTAAATCATTGCCGCCGCGCCAAACGTGCCGGAGCGCACGGCTTCATCCCGCTGGCGTTGCGGATAGTCCTGGTACAGATTGCGTGCGGGGTTTTCCCACTCGGGCACCATCGCCGCCGGCATGACGCCAGCCGCCACCAGCGGCGCCAGGCGTTCCGGAATCACGCTGGCGTCGGCCAGTTGGCCGATGATGATGAAGGTCACGGCGGCATCGGTGATTGCCGGCTGGCTCCAGGCAATCGGGCTAAGCTTGGCCTTGGCGGCCGCCGTGCGCACGGCGATAAATCGCCAGTTCTGCATGTGGAACGACGTCGGCGCGGATGTGCCGATGCGGACCAGCTCGCGGATCTGGTCGTCGCTCAAGGTGGCGGCCGGATCGTAGTACTTGGCCGCGCTGCGACTCAGGATGCATTCGATAACGGCGTTGGTCATGTTGATTGCGGTAGTCATGTTGATCTTCGAGGTTGAAGCCATACGCCGAAGGGCACTCGGCAAGGCGGTGCGCACTTCTGGCGCGGACGTTTCATCGGTTGGTTGTGAGCCTCCACTTTAGAGGTGTCAGATAACGATTTCGAGGCTGTTTTTGCTCAAATCAGTGCCCGAAAGGATCAGTTTGAAATAGGTTGAATGCTGCACTTGCGACAGAAGATCAGACGGCGCCTCGGGTGTGCGTCGCGCGTGACATGCGAGGTTGGGTAACGTGTTGGTATGTGCCCGGGTCAGGCCGCGAGCTTCGGCGCCTCGGCACCGAAATGCGGATGCCGGGAAAAAATGTCGGCAGCCCAGTTCACGAACACCCGCACCTTTGCCGACAGGTGCCGGTTCTGCGGATACATCGCGGAGATCGGTATTGGGTCGCTCTGCCAGCCGGACATGATTTCCACCAGCCGGCCACTGTCGACATAGGGCGCGGCTGTCGCCCGTGACATGCATGCAATGCCGTGGCCGTCCAACGCGCAGCCCAGATGGACATCGGTATCGTTCGTGGCAATTACGGAGGGCAGCAGCACTTCGCCGCGTTCGCCGCCACGAGCGAGCGACCACGGCGTCGCGCGTCCGGTGCGGTTAGACAGAAGACTCACCGCCTTGTGCTGCGCCAGCTCCGTAAGATCCTGGGGCGTGCCGAAGCGGCGCAAATAGATCGGCGACGCGTAGAGCGCCAGCCGTAGCCAGCCGATGCGGCGCGCCACCATGGCTTCTTCCAGCGCGCCCACGCGCAGCACCACGTCCACGCCTTCTTTTAGCAGGTCAATCGGCTTGCCGTTGCTGGTCAGTTCGAGCCTGATCTCCGGATACGCATTGCAGAAGTCATGCAGTTGCGGCATAAGGACCATTTTCGCGATCCCGCTCGTGGTGTCCACGTTCAGCGTGCCGCGCGGCGAGTTGTTATGGCTTGTCAGCAGGTACTCCGCTTCGTCGATGTCGGCCAGGATGCGTACGCAGCGTTCGTAGTAGGCGGCGCCTTCGGTGGTCACGCTGATGCGGCGCGTGGTCCGGTGCAGCAGCTTGACCGCAAGATGCGTCTCCAGCTTTTGGATCAGTCGGGTAAGCGTGGCCTTGGGAAGATTCAGAGATTCCGCGGCGCCTGCAAAGCTGCCGACGTCCACCACTCGCGTGAAAGCCTGCATCGAGACGAGACGATCCATGACGACAGCTCTCCAAAGGCGTAGGGCTTAGAGACCGTCTCACTTGGCGCTGGCTGAGTGACTGGGAGACCGTCTTGATGTCCGCATTCTGTACGCTCGACCGCGCGAATTGAAGAACCAAGATTTTCGCTTTCGTGTGTACCAAGAATGGGATGCACGGAAGTGCGTTGACCGAACCGGAGGACAGGCACGCTATAAGTCGGGACGATGTCCTTGCGCCGCCTCGACCTCGCGGATGCGTCGAACGACGCTGATGGGCGGTACTCGCTTGGCGCCTGCCAAGCCCTTGCTAAGGAGCGTCTATGGCAGCGAGCGGCTGTGAATTCGGCGGATTCAACCGGTCAACGCAACAGCTTGATGGAGTCGTTCAGCCGGTGTATCGAAGTTTAGTGTGTTGCGATGGCGGTCGGGTCGCGGCCGCGCGCCACCGTGGCTGGGCAAAAACCATGATCGCTTCTTGATCGGTTGATGATCAAGTTGGGGGTGGACAATTGTTATGCTGACCTGCGTGGTTACCTGCCCTCCATCGTATTGCCGGACCTTGTGCCCTCCCGCGCCGGCACGGCAGGAGGATGCCGGGGCGTAGGTGAGCCGTGCAGGGGCCAGGCGGCGCCCCCCCTTTTTCGGCGTCTCGGTCTTACTGACCTGTGCAATATGGCGTGCGTACGGCGATGTTCGCCGGCACAAGCTGGCTCAAGCCGTCGCTCGTCACGATCTCGGATACCGTCACCGAGCCAAGCGCATTGCCCAGCAGCACTTCGTAGTCCCTGCCCGGCTCCAACGTGACGACCCATTGCGCATAGCGCGGAATCGAGTTGATGCCCCCCTTTAACTCGATAAAGCGCAAGGCGACCGGCGTGCCAGCACGCACCCGTGCTTCGGTGTAGGAAATCGACGAGTATTGTTCGCCGCCTGGCATGCCGATACGGTCGAGCCGACTTTCGACGATCCACCGGATAGCCTGTGTGTTGTAGCTCAGATCTGCAATTCGGCCATTCGTGGCGTCGGTCGAGTAGAAGCACTGGGTCGCGGATGCTTCCCGGATGGATACGTCTCCGGGCGCTTCCAGCCGGAAGCGAACGCGCGCGGCATCCGGGCCGGGATCGGCGTTTGTCGTCATTTCGATGATCGTGGCGCAGCCGGTCAGGAGCGTCGCCATCGTGACCAGGGCAGCCGTTGCCAGGATTCTGATCTGTCGCGGATGCAATATCGTCATTTGGCGTGGGCCTTTTTCAACGAAATATCCACGCTCCCGGTGTACGAATAGGGAATGCCGTACATGGTGCCGTTTTCCGAGCTGATGGTGCTGCGCTCAGCGTGCGGGCTTCCGGAATACACGACGACAAATCGCGCCTGCGCCGGCACCTCGTATGTCGCGATTTTCGACATGGACCGCGCGAGAATTCCCTTGCGGGTGCGCAATGGCGCTTCGCGCGGGCCGGGTAGCGGATTGCGCGCCGTATCGAGAAACAGCGCATTTGGCCTAAAAATCGACATCGACGGTATCGTCGGGCCACCCTTTACGAAGGCGCGCAGCTCAAGCACGGCGCCTTCCGATGCCATCGGCAGCGTGTAGGCCGCAAAAACGCCATTGCCTTCGGGGAACGTAAACACCGGCGAACGCTCGGCATCGAACGACACCGATTTGGTGTCCTCGAACGTCAGGGTATCCACCGACAATTGCTGCAGCGACTGGCAGCAGACCCTTGACGCAGCGGGGGCAACGGGAATCAATGGCGGGCGCGCGCAACCGGCAAGCAACAGCGTCGTGGCGAAAATCGGGACTCGTAAAGACAGCTGCATGGATCGTTGGGCGATTGGAATGGACGCCGGCTCGGCGTACGCTGCTTATAACGGCACGCCGGACGCCAATTGCACCCTACGGTCGCAGGGGGAGCCGCCCCGCTTTCCCGATCACTCCACGTCCATGCACAGCTGCCGACTGCGCGGTAAGCGTTCTTACAGTCAATCGGTCCCTTACCGGCCAGAATCGGTCATTGAACTGATGCCTCACGTGAGCAATAATCCCTGGCGCACCGAACTTCATGTATTACGGAAATGGCTCAATTGCACGAATCTGCTGTGGGGCTCCGGATTATCGGAGACGATCTTGCTCCCGATGAAATCAGCCGACAGCTCGGCTGCCTTCCGACGTTTGCCCAGCTTAAGGGCGAAGCAATTGTCGGAGAGAGATCAGGACAAACGCGTGTCGCCAAGTGTGGAATGTGGCGGCTGCGAGCACAGCCGCGCGAGCCAGAAGACCTCAACGGTCAGATCGCCGAAATTCTTGGGCAACTATCTGACGACCTCGACGTTTGGAAGGCGATATCTGATCGCTACTCAGTTGACCTGTTTTGTGGTCTCTTCATGGACGGTAGCAACGAAGGCTTGTCGGTCTCAGCAAGCTCACTCTTCGCATTAGGTGCTCGCGGTATCCAACTTTCTCTCGATCTCTATGGCCCCGGCAGCAGCGCGAGTGATTGAGGCGATCGCCGAGACTCCACAGTCCGCTATGGGTCGGCTACGGAAGTCCGGCCCTGCAGTGACGCCTGGTGGCCGGCGGACTTCCGGATTCGGCCAGGAGCCGTCACCCAATTCGCCCTGTCGCGCACTCCGTATCGTAGACAGCCGAAATGGGAGCCGCGGATGTCGTAGCCTGTTGGGGTTCTACGAGTCATCGATTGGTGGCGCGGCAAGCGCTTGCTCTTCTGACTTCGGCTTTGAGCCGCATGACGGCGATCGTAGTCAGGAACTACCGAAGATGGAGCAACGCGCAGAGGCTGGCAGCGCCAGGAAATCCAGCACGTCGTGCAATCTCTTCGAAGGAGAGGCCTTCGAACGCGCGTGACGCAAGCATGCGTCGCGCCGCCGCGGTTCGATGCCCCACCAACAGCCCGGCGAATGTCTGCTCCTTCGACGCAAGCGCGCGATGCAGTTCGGCTTCGTCGATATCCAGCGCGCTGGCAATATCGCGTGCCGCCAGCGTCGGTTCGGTACA
Source organism: Cupriavidus sp. KB_39 (assembly GCF_052114485.1). Taxonomy (NCBI): domain Bacteria; kingdom Pseudomonadati; phylum Pseudomonadota; class Betaproteobacteria; order Burkholderiales; family Burkholderiaceae; genus Cupriavidus; species Cupriavidus sp. KB_39. Next base: position 39,786 of record NZ_JBFREV010000040.1, on the reverse strand, counting down.
GCGGTTTGCCATGCAGCCGACGATCCGGGTGTGCAGCGCGGCCGTAGGTGCCGTCTTGCCCAGTGTGGACGTGCCCGCGGAAAGCGCCAGCATGGCCCCGAAATGGTCAAGCATCTGCACCGCGAACAGCGGAGCGCCCTGCACTGCAGAGGGCGACAAGCTCGCCGTAAACGCCGCCAGGGCGCGTGCGTTGGCTGTATCGCCTCCCAAAGCGCGCCCCACCAATAGCGCGGGATCGGGCAGCCACCGGCGCACCCATACTTCGGGCAGCATGACGTGAATCACGTCGTAGTCCAACGGCATCTCAATCACGTTTGCCACGTGCGAGTCAATCATGAACGCCTGACCCGGCGCCACGCGCGTCTTACCCAGATGCTCGACATGCCAGTGCGTGCGGCGGTTGACAATAAGGTGAAATGTATGCGCGCCGCTGCGCGCGATTTCCGCGCGGCCCCGTACCGAGCGATGCGGGGATCCCCGCTGCGCCAGGAGCACTATGCCTTCGACATCGAGCATCGCCATCTCGGAGGTCAGGCTGGCACGCCGCGTGGGCTCGACGCGCATCGGCACGATGGCTGACGACAGCGCGTCTGCAAAATAGTCGAGGCGCTGGGTGCGAGGCACGGCGTGGGTCGACCACGTCACGATCGGTATCAAGGATCAGTCCTCTTGGGTGGAGTCGCGCGGCGCGCCGCACTGGCGACGAATCTGGGATGGCGTGAAACCAAGACGCGCATGCAGCGTACGCGCGAAATGCGACGCATCGGAAAAGCCGGCACGGCGCCCAACCTCGGCAACGGTCAGGCGCCGGAAAATCGGAGACTCGAGCATCCGTCTCGCGTGTGCGCAGCGCATGTCCATCAGCGTGTCCCCAAACGTCGTGTCGAAGCGCGCGAAACAGCGATGCAGGCTGCGCAATGAGAGCCCCACGGCGGGCGCGGACAATTGCGCATTGCTTGATTGTTGGTACATGCAATCGCGTATTCGCTCAAACATGGCGCCATCTCGCTTCGGTGGCTTTAGGGGCGGTGTAATGAAGTCCTGCGCGATGAACGCCAGGAGCGCACCGATATGGTCGCCCACGAACGACATCGGAATTGGATACTCGTCGAACCGAGCCGGTGCCAGACTTCTCAGGAAAGCCGAGAGCGCATGGCCCCATCCCGAATGGCCCTCGATTTTTCGACCCACCAGTAGCACCGGTGCCGGCAGCCACTGCCGGATCCATGCCTCGGACAGGCTTATATTGACGAAGTCGAAATGCGCATCGATGTTGATGTCGAATGGGATCGACGAATCCGACAGCAGGATGTCGCCAGCAGCGAGCCTATGGCGCCCCAAGTGCTCCATGGTCCATTCGGAACTGCCGTTTACAAGCAGATGGAATGTGCGCTGTGAAGCACCAGCGATACTTGACTTGTCCGCGAAGCAGCAGTGCGGTGTCCCCCGTTGCCGGATCACCATCATGTTGCCCAAGTCCGCCGCGCACATATCGATGTCAATCGGCTGGATCGGCGACTTGCCAACCTGTATGGGGAACATAGCGGTGGCCAGCGCGTGGGCGTAGTAGTCATAGCGCTGATTCCGCGGGACATCCCTGGTCGACCAATGGATGACCGGTGGCGACGATGAGGCACGCATGGCGGGGGCTCCAGGGATGCGCACACTTCCAAGGTTGAAGGGAGGCCGGCTCTGGTTCCGGCSGGGGTGGGCGGGGCGCATTGCGCATCACTAGTTTGGACTAGCGCCGTCGCGAAAACTAGTAATTCCGTGCCAAGTACCACCCCAAGTCTGGCCTGTGCGTGCCAACGCTCCGAGTATATAGACGGTGCCTCAGCGCGTTGCCGTGCAAACGGATCTAGATGTCAGATCCGAGAAATGGCACGGAAGGGTCAGACGGAGACAACTCCGTCCCTCCCGGGAGCAAGGGGTTTCTGATCGGCCAGAAGCGGTCGTTCTGTATCGGATGATTGCGCGGAACGCCGGCAGCGGTCACCGCAAAAACGCCGGAAGTGGCTATGTGCGGGAATTGTGCCGATGCGTAATCTCGGCGCCATCCGCCCCATGCTTGCCGGCCATGCCATGAATACCATCGCCATTCTGCTCTCCGGGTTCCGCGACGCATGCTTGCGGCACGCGCGTTTCTGGGCCTCTCGCCCGAAGAGATTGCACGACGCGCCGGAGTTCCTGGCACTCCCAGCTTCTGCGCGTTGCTCCATCTTCGGGAGTTCCTGACGCTGGCACGCACCGTCCAGTTCTCGGCGAAGGCGTGGCACGGAACGCCGATTCCGGCGTGCTTTCGCCTCGCATACTCCGCATGGCATTCACCGCGGAGCCCATCCATGTTCTGTCCCCACACTCCGGCTGGCGCCATCGCCAAAGCCGTCCTGACCCTTGTCCTGACTGGAGGTTCCATGATGTCTACGTCGCATGCCCAATCCACGCCAACCGCCGGCGAACACGCCACACCAGCTCAGATCGTCGATGCGCTCAAGACCGTGGCGGGCAATCCGCCCAAGGTCCGCGCGAGCTTCGCCAAGGGCCAATGCGTGCGCGGCACGTACACGCCGACGGCGACGGCGACGGCCGCAGATATCACGCGCTCGGTGAGCTTCACGAAGGTGCAGCCTGTGCGCGGACGCTTCTCGATGGGCGGCGGCAATCCGCACGTGGCCGATACGAACAAGCTGGTGTTGCGCGGCCTTTCCGTGGCCATTGGCGAGGGCGACCAGGAGACGGACCTGCTCGTCGAGAACGCCCCCGTGCATTTTGCCCGCACCCTGGATCAGATGCTGGGCTTCCTGCGCGTGCGCGCGCCGGGCGAGGACGGCAAGCCGGATGCCGCCAAGGTCAAGGCATTCTCCGATGCCAATCCCGAGACCTTGAACCAGGCGCACTTCGTTGCAGCGCATCCGTTGCCGGGGAGCTTTGCGGGTACTACCTACTGGGGCGTCCACGCTTACCCCGCGACGAATACCAGAGGGGAAATGCGGCCGATCAAGTTCAAGGTTGTACCCGTGGGGGGCGAGGTCACGCTGAGCGATGATGCGGCTAGGGACCTGGCTGCCGACTTCCTGTTTCAGGATCTGCGCGAACGTATTGCGCGCGGAGACGTGCGGTTCGACGTCCTGGCCATTCTCGGCAGGCCTGGCGATCCTACGCACGACGTGACAGTGCGTTGGCCTGAGGAGGACACACGCGAGACCGTGAAGCTGGGCACGATCACGATTACGGCTGTCGACAACAACGAAGCATGCGATGTGGCGATCTTCAATCCGGGGACGCTTGCCAATGGCATAGGCCGTCCAGGCGACGAGATCTTCGCGGCGCGCTCGGCCGCTTATGCGATCTCGCTCGGCAAGCGCCGCTAGGAGGAGACGACACCTTCGACACTTCCGTGTGGGGCGCGGCGAGTGCCGCCTGCGCCGTGGCCGTCCAGCCCCACGCCCATCGCCCATCGCCCATCGCCCATCGCCCATCGCCCATCGCCCCATCATGAGCGTCCATTTGACCCTCGACGGCCGTCAAGGCCTGGCCAGTCAGATCTACCGGCAGCTACGCGCCGGCATTCTCGACGGACGCCTGGCTGCTGGGGAGCGACTCCCGGGGCGGCCCGACTGCCTTGGGCTGGGCGCCCAGGTAAAACCGGTCCACCAATCAGGCGCACGCAAAAATAGCGCTATAGACACCGTTGCACCTCATCCCTCGGCCTCAAAGCGCGCCGCAATGGCATCGATCATCGCCCGAACCCTYGCGGTATGACGGAGGTCCTGGTGGGTGACCAGCCAGACTTCGTAGGCTGCCGCCCTTGAAAGCTCGGGCCAGATCCTTACCAGCCCATCCCGTTCGCCCATATGCACCGGCACCTCGCCGATACCGATATCGGCACGGATCATCGCTCGCAGCATCAGGCTTGAGTGCACACTGGCGACAATGCGTCCCGCATGGATAGGCTCGCCCACCAGCGTGGGCCTACTGCTGCCCGACAGGAACGGCTGATAGAGCACGAGATCGTGCCCCGTGAATCCCGTCCCACGTTCAGGCTCGCCGTGGCGACTCAGGTAATGCTCCGTTGCATAGAGCCCCACGCGCCAGCGGGCCARYCGCCGTGCCACCAGGTCGGGGCTTTCCGGTTTCTGGGTACGAATGGCGATGTCCGATTCGCGCCGAGCGAGGTTGAGCACTTGTGTGGAGGTGCTCAATTGCACCCTGACGTCCGGATGTTCGACGTGCAAGCTGGCAATCGCCGGGATCACGAACGCGAGTGCGAGCGAATCTGTCGTGGTCACCCTCACCTCACCCGCCAGCCGATTGTCCACACCTTGTGCCTGCCTGGCCAGTTCATGCGCGGACTGCTCCATCTTCTCCGCTGCTTTCAGGACACTTTCGCCAGCAGATGTCAGGGCGTAGCCATCCGACGCCCGAAAGAACAACGTGGCGCCCAATGCATGCTCAAGCGCGGCAATGCGCCGTCCGACAGTAGCCTGGTCCAGCCCCACTACTTTGGCGGCCTTGCGCAGCGTACGTTCGCGCTGCACGGCGAGGAATACCCGTGTGTCATCCCAGTTCATGCTGTCGGCCTTGTGATGCGTTTTTGCATTGGAGAAGCTGAATATTGCCGCATCGATTCATCGGTGTGCAACTCTATACTGGCTACCAATGTTCGGGCGGCTGTCGTCCGGCGCAAGCGCGATCCACCAGGGACAAACCATGAAAGCCATCACCTTCGCCGAATTCGGCGACGCCGACGTTCTGCAACTCACCGATGTGCCGGATCCGGAGGTCAGGCCCCATGACTTGCTGGTGCGCAATCGTGCTGCCGGTCTGAACCGAGCGGATCTGACGCACAGGCGTGGGGGGTACGGGCGCACGAACTTCGGCGATTCGGACATCATGGGCCTGGAGATTGCCGGCGAGGTGATTGCAATCGGCTCAGAGGTGCAGGGTTTCGCCATTGGGGATCGCGTCATGGGAATCGTGGGCGGCGGCGGATACGCGGAGCTGGCACGCATCGACTATCGCATGGCCATGCACATTCCCGATGGGCTGGACGACGTGCATGCGGGCGCGCTGCCGGAAGTATTCGTCACCGCCTGGGAGGCGCTTGGTCATCTTGGTCGGCTGGCATCAGGCGAGTCGGTACTGATCCATGCGGCGGCTGGTGGCGTCGGCTCGGCCGCAGTGCAACTGGCGCACGCGGTAGGTGCCCGGGTGCTGGCAACGGCCGACGGCAGCAAGCGCGAAGCCGTAATCGGTTTCGGCGCCGATGTCGCCATTGATTACAAGACCGAAGACTTCGAGGCGGTGGTGAATAAAGTCACCGATGAGCGCGGCGTCGATGTGATTATCGATTTCGTCGGCGCGCCCTACCTGGCACGCAACATTCGCTCCCTGGGCTTTGGCGGCCGGCTGGTTCAAGTTGGCATCCTTGGCGGCATCCAAGGCGCCGAGCTTCCGCTGGATCGAGTGCTCTACCGACACCTGCAAATCATGGGAACGGTCATGAAATCGCGCCCGCCAGCGGTGAAACATGCCATGACTCGCCGGTTCGCAGATACGTGGCTTCCTCGATTTGCAAGCCACTGCCTGATGCCCGTCGTCGACAGCACGTTTCCGTTGAAGAATGCAGCTGATGCGCACCACCGCATGGAATCCAACCAGAATGTGGGGAAGATCATGCTGACGATGGCTTCTGTGACCTTTTGACGCACCGCAAAAACTCCTGCATGCCCCCTTGATCCGTATTAAACTTTCACAAATTACTGAAAGTTCGAAACGTTCATGCAGCTCTCGCCCCTGATCCAGCGCTTTGTCCTTCACTTTGGTGAGATGGGTAGCCGCTGGGGTATTAACCGGACGGTCGGTCAGATTTACGCCCTGCTCTTCACCGCCTCGCGCCCCCTCAATGCCGATGAAATCGCCGAATCGCTCGGTTTCTCGCGCTCCAACGTCAGTATCGGCCTCAAGGAACTGGAATCCTGGAGTCTGGTGAAGCTCTCCCACCAGCCGGGCGACCGCCGCGAGTACTTTTCCGCGCCCGATGACGTCTGGGCGATTTTCCGCACGCTGGCCGAGGAGCGCCGCCGCCGCGAGATCGATCCCACGCTGTCCATGCTGCGCGAAGTGCAGCTCGAGGCGGCCACCTCCCCGGAAGACCGCCACGCCCAGGCGCGCATGAAGGAGATGTACGGCCTGATCCTGCTGGTGACCACGTGGTTTGGCGACATGCAGCGGCTGGACGTCGCCACGCTGGAAAAGCTCATGCGGCTCGGCTCCCGTGTGACCAAGCTGCTCGACGTCAAGGACCGCTTCGCCAGTGCCATCGGCATGGGCGGCGACAAGAGCGCTGACAAGGGCGCCGACAAGTCCCCCGCCGCCGCCGCCAAGAAAGCCCCCAAGACCCCCGCAAAGTCCTCCCGCCCCCGCAAGGAGTAGCCCGTGTTTGCCAGTCTCGACCCCGTGGTGCTGGCGCGCATCCAGTTTGCCGCCAACATCACGTTCCACATCCTTTTCCCAACGATCAGCATCTCGCTGGGCTGGGTGCTGCTGTTCTTCAAGCTGCGCTACGGCAAGACCGGCGATGAAAGCTGGATGGCCGCCTACCGCGTCTGGGTCAAGATCTTCGCCCTGACTTTCGCGCTCGGCGTGGTCAGCGGCATCACCATGAGTTTCCAGTTCGGCACCAACTGGCCTGGCTATATGGAAACCGTCGGCAACATCGCCGGCCCGCTGCTGGCCTACGAGGTGCTGACCGCCTTCTTCCTGGAGGCCACCTTCCTCGGCATCATGCTGTTCGGCATGCGGCGCGTCAGCAACCGCACCCACACCATCGCCACGCTGCTGGTGGCGGGCGGCACCACGCTGTCGGCGTTCTGGATCCTCGCGCTGAATTCGTGGATGCAGACCCCGGCCGGCTTCGAGATGATCGATGGCCGCGCCCACGTCACGAGCTGGCTCGAAGTCATCTTCAATCCGTCGTTCCCCTACCGCCTGACCCACATGCTGCTGGCGTCCGGGCTGACCGTGGCCTTCCTGCTGGCCGGCGTCTCGGCCTACCGCTGGCTGCGCGGGGACCATGGGCGCGATGTCATCCATGCGATGCGGACCGGCGTGGTGCTCGCGGCGATCCTGATCCCSCTGCAGATCGTGGCGGGCGACCTCCACGGCCTGAATACGCTCCATCACCAGCCGGCCAAGATCGCCGCGATGGAGGGCATCTGGAAGACCGAGAAGGGCGCGCCGGCTGTGCTGTTCGGCATTCCCAACGCCCGCACACAGACCAACGACTTCGAAATCGCCATTCCCAAGCTGGCCTCGCTCTACCTCGCCCATGACCTCGAGGGCGAAATCAAGGGCATCGACGCCTTCCCGGACCGCCATCCCCCCGTGGCCCCGCTGTTCTTCGCCTTCCGCATCATGGTCGGCGTGGGCCTGCTGATGATGGCCGTGTCGTGGATCGGCACGTGGCGGTTCCGCCGGCGCGGCGAGCCCGCGCCGTGGATGGCCCGCGCGCTGGTGGCCATGACCTTCTCCGGCTGGGTGGCGCTCGTCGCCGGCTGGTACGTGACCGAGATCGGCCGCCAGCCGTATCTGGTCTACGGCGTGCTGACCACGGCGCAGGCCGCCTCCAAGGTGCCCGCCGCGATGATCGCCAGCACGCTGGCGATGTACCTGGCGCTCTATCTGGCGCTGATCGTGGCCTATATCTCGGTGGTGTTCCACCTCGCCCGCAAGGCCGGCGCCCCGCCGGAGGATACCGCCGCGCCCGACGCCTTCCAGACACCGCAACCCGTCCTTCCCGGCCAACCCAGGAGCAAGTCATGAACCCGGCCACCCTTCCCGACCTGACCCAGCCGGCCGGCTGGATGCCGCTGGTCTTCCTGGCCCTGATGGGGCTGGCGATGCTGATCTACGTGATCCTGGACGGCTACGACCTCGGCGTGGGCGTGCTGCTGCGCCGGGCTGACGATGCGGACAAGGACCGCATGATCGCCTCGATCGGCCCGTTCTGGGATGCCAACGAAACCTGGCTGGTGCTCGGCGTGGGGCTGCTGCTGACGGCCTTCCCGCTCGCGCACGGCGCCATCCTGACCCACCTCTACCTGCCCGTGGCGATGATGCTGGCGGGGTTGATCATCCGCGGCGTGGCGTTCGACTTCCGCGTCAAGGCGCGCGATCCGCACAAGCCGTGGTGGAACTTCGCGTTCTACGCGGGCTCGCTGCTGGCCAGCTTCTCGCAGGGGCTGATGCTCGGCCTCTATATCACCGGCTTCCGCTACGACCTGCCGAACCTGCTGTTCGCGGTGGCCGTGGGGCTGTGCCTGGTGGCCGGCTACTGCCTGCTCGGCGCGAGCTGGCTGATCATGAAGACCACCGGCAGCCTGCAACTGCGCGCCATCTACTGGGCGCGGCGCAGCCTGTGGCTGACGGCGCTGGGCGTGGCAGCCATCTCGGTGGTCACGCCGCTGGTCAGCGCGCGGATCTTCGAGAAATGGTTCTCGCTGCCCAACATCATCCTGCTGGCGCCGATTCCGCTGATTACGCTGGGCGTGTTCGTGGGGGTGGAGCGGCTGCTGCGCAAGATGCGCGACCTGCACGCGCGCGGCAACGACCGCTGGTGCTGGGTGCCGTTCGCTGGCACGGCGGTGATCTTCCTGATGGCGTTCAACGGCCTGGCCTACAGCCTGTTCCCCTACCTCGTGGTGGATCAGATCGACATCTGGCAGGCCGCCAGCGCGCCGGAATCGCTGGCAGTGATCCTGATCGGCGCGGCGGTGGTGCTGCCCACCATCCTGGGTTACACGGTCTACGCGTACCGTGTATTCTGGGGCAAGGCCACGGACCTGCATTACTACTGATTTACTACTGATCCGTCCCCACTCATTGACCCGTGGCCCCGGGCGCCAGGGAGGCGCCCCAGCGGCATGTCCTCACGCGTCCCCGGCCCCCCCACGGAACCCGCCACCCCTCCGCTGCTGACCCGCCTGCGCAGCCATGCCGGCGCGCAGGTGCGCGCGCTCACACGCAGCAACTCCGGCCTGTCGATCGACTACGACAACCCGCCGGGCGATCCCGGCCTGTTCGGCCCCGATGCAGTCTGCTGGCGCGTGCATGGCGATTTCCCGGCRATGCTGGCCGGCGGCGTCAGCGCGCTGCTGCTCCAGGCGCTGCATCCGCTGGCGCTGGCCGGCGTGTGGGACCACTCCACCTTCCGCACGGACATGCAGGGCCGGCTCGGCCGCACCGCGCAGTTCATCGCCGGCACCACCTACGGCAGCCGTGCGGACGCCATGCGGCTGATCGAGCGCGTGCGCCACATCCACGCCAATATCAGCGGCCTCGCGCCAAACGGCCAGCCCTACGCCGCCGACGACCCCGCGCTGCTGACCTGGGTGCATGTGGCCGAAGTGTCGAGTTTTTTGGCGGGATACCTGCGCTATGTCGGCCCGCTCTCGGCCGCCGATCAGGACCGCTACTACGCCGAGGAAGCCACCGTGGCCGCCCTGCTGGGCGCGCCGGACGTGCCGAGATCCGGCGCCGAGGTACACGCCTACCTGGAAGCCCAGCGTCCCTATTTAGTTAACAGTGAGCGCACGCGCGAAGTGGTGCGACTGGTGATGGCGATGCCGGTGGCCAATCCGATGCTGGTGCCGGCCGTGCGGACCATGGCCGATGCCGGCGTGGCGCTGTTGCCGTCCTGGGCGCGCGAGGCGCTCGGGCTGCACCGGCGCTCGGTGCGCCGGACCCTGGCCGTGCCGGCGATGGGCGCGCTGGCGCCCACCTTGCGCTGGGTGCTCGGCCCCGGGCTGGCAGCCCGCGCCCGGCGGCGCGTGGCGCGCAGCGCGTAACAGGTAAGCCGGGTTATTCCGCCGCGCTGGCCGCGGCCGTAGCGGCAACCGGGCTGCCGCGCAGCGTGGTCTCGCGCAACCGCATCACCAGGAACGGGGCGATCACGGACACTGCCGCGCTGAACAGGAACAGCGTGCGGAACGCCTGCTCGGCCGCCACGCGCACCGCCGCGGCGTCGCCATCGTTGGCCGCGCCCATCGCGCGCCGGAACATGCTCATCAGCACATCCTCGCCGCCGCTCAGGTCGCTCACGGCCATCCCGCTATGACGCAGCAGGGCGATCAGCACCGTGGTCAGCACGGCCACGCCCACCGCCCCGCCCAGCAGCCGCGAGAAAGCCGTCAGCGCCGTGGCGATGCCCACCTGCTGCGGCGGCACCGAATTCTGCGTGGCAACCAGCCCGCTCGGCAGTTGGAGCCCGATGGAGAGCCCGAGCACGATCATCACCAGCGCGGACGCCATCACGGCCTGCGGCGGCATGAACGCCAGCGCCACGATGGCCAGCGGCGCGATGATCGAGCCGGCCAGCTGCATCGGCTTGTAACGGCCGCTCCACGACATCAGCCGCCCGGAGATATAGGCGCCGAACGGAATCGCCAGCGTCAGCGGCACCAGCCGCAGCGCGGCGGTGTCGGCATGGGCGCCGCCCACCACCTGGAAGCGCAGCGGCAGCAACACCGACATCGCAATCAGCTGGAAGAAGCACAGGAACAGCGTGGTGCAGCAGATGGCCACCGTGGGCACGCGCAGCATCGACAGCGGAATCACCGGGTCGACGGCGCGCCGCTCCTGCCAGACGAACAGCACCATGCCGACGACGCCGGCCACCAGCAGGCCGAGGGTCTGGAATTCCAGCGGCGAGTGGCCCTGCCCCAGACGGGTCAGGAACACCAGCACGCCCGAGAGCCCGCCGCCGAACAGCAGCGCGCCGAGGTAGTCGATGCGGTGCCGGCGCCCGCCCACGGGCAGGTGGCGCAGCGCGCGGCGCACCACCACCAGCGCCAGCAGGGACAGCGGGATGTTGATCCAGAAGATCCAGCGCCAGGACAGGAAATGCGCCAGGTAGCCGCCGATGACCGGCCCGGCCATGCTCGCCACGGCCCAGACCCCGCTCACATAGCCCTGATAGCGGCCACGCTCGCGCAGCGGCACCACATCGGCGATGGTCGCCTGCGAGACCGAGATCAGCCCGCCGCCACCCAGGCCCTGGAGGATGCGGGCGAGGATCAGCATCGGCATGGTCGTGGCCATGGCGCAGAAAATCGACGCCAGCAGGAACAGGATGATCGAGAACGAGAGGACGGAGCGGCGCCCGAGCACGTCGGACAGCTTGCCGTAGATCGGCGTCACCACGGTGGAGGCAACGAGATACGCCGAGATCACCCAGGCCATRTCCTCGAAGCCGTTGAGCTGCAGCGCGATGTCCGGCAGCACCACGGCCACGATCGACTGTTCCAGCGCGCCAAGCAGGATGGCCAGCATCAGGCCGAACAGCACCTGCATGACGGGCACGTCTGGCGGCGAGGCGTCAGGTGACCGGAGGGACGGCTGGGGGGATGACTGCTGGGGAGGCGGCACGGAAGGGGCGGACATGGAAGGCCTGCGTGGCAGACGGCGGCGCGACCGGCCGTGTCTGCTCTTGTCTGGTCAAGGAGAGCCGGTATTGTAGGCGCATGCCGCCGGCCCTGCTTGCCGAAGTGCCGCCCGGCTTACAGGCGGCTTTCAGGCGACGCTGGCGCCGCCTGAAAGTGGGGACGGTCGATCAGAACGTTTCCCAGTCGCCAGCCTCGACCGTGGCAGGCGCGGGCGCGGCTGCGGGACGGCGGCGGGCCGGCGTGGACAGCACGGGCTCCTTGCGCTGGGGCGTCACTGCCGGACGCGGCTTGGCGGGCGTGGCCGGCTGGCGCGCGGCCAGCACCGACGGCTGCGGCTTGCGCGCCACCGGCGGACGCACCGCCGCCGGCACGGCCGGGGCGCGAGCGCTGCGGGGTGCGGGGGCTGGGGCCGGGGCAGGCGATGCCTTGGCCGGCAGCGCAGGCGCTGCCGGACGGCTGATGGCCCGCACACGGGCGGGGGCCGGCGCAGCCAGGGCCGGGGTCTTTGCCGGGAGCTTGGCCGGGGCGGCCATGCGCGGCGCGGCCGTCATCACGGCCTGGGGCGCGCGCGCCTCGGGGGCGCGCACGCCGCCCAGGTCGAAGCGCGCCACCTCGGACACCAGCCCGCCGGCCTGCTGCATCAGGCTCTCGGCCGCCGCGCTGGCCTGCTCCACCAGCGCCGCGTTCTGCTGCGTCACCGATTCCATCTGGGTAATCGCCAGGCTGACCTGCTCGATGCCGGCGGTCTGCTCCTCGCTGGCCGCGCTGATCTCGCCCATGATGTCGGTCACACGACGCACGGCGCCGACGATGTCGTCCATGGTCTTKCCGGCCACTTCCACCTGCTTGGCGCCGTCCTGCACCTGGCGCACCGAGCTGTTGATCAGTTCGCCGATCTCCTTGGCTGCCGACGACGAGCGCTGCGCCAGGCTGCGCACCTCGGCCGCCACCACGCTGAAGCCCCGGCCCTGCTCGCCGGCGCGGGCCGCTTCCACAGCCGCGTTCAGCGCAAGGATGTTGGTCTGGAAGGCGATGCCCTCGATCACGCTGATGATCTCGGCCACGCGTGCGGAGGATTTCGAGATGCCATCCATGGTGTCGACCACGCTGCGCACCACCCGGCCGCCTTCCGTGGCCACATCCGAGGCGTTGACCGCCAGCTGGTTGGCCTGGCGGGCGTTCTCGGCGTTCTGGCGCACCGTGGAGGTCAATTCCTCCATCGAGGCGGCGGTCTCCTCGAGCGAGGCCGCCTGCTGCTCGGTCCGCTGGGAGAGATCGGTATTGCCACTGGAAATCTCGCGCGCTGCCGTGTCGATCGAGCCGGCGGCCTGCTGGATGCCGCGTACCAGCACGCCAAGCTGGCCGAAGGCGCGTTCCATCGCGCCAAGCATGCGGCCCATCTCATCCTGGGTGCGCACGGCGATGGCGTGGCCCAGGCGGCCCTGGGCGAGCGCCTCGGCGGCGTCCAGCGCCTGGCCGGCCGGGCGCGTCACCGAGCGGGTGATGGCCAGGCCCAGCAGCGCGGCGATCGCGGCGGCGGCGGCCGCCAGGCCGATCAGCAGGTTGCGGGCAAAGACATAGTGGTCGGAAGCCTCGGCCACGGCGTCGATGGCCATCTTCCGGCCAGACGCGGCGGCTTCGTCGAGTTTGTCGAAATAGGCGCCCTGCGCCGCCGGCAGCGTCACGATCAGGCCGGCGCGGGCGCTATTGAAGTCGCCACCGCGCAGTTGTTGCATGACGAGGTCGAGCTGGCCGTTGTAGGTGGTCCGGGTCTGGTTGAGCTGCTCGAACATGGCCTTGGACTCGGCCCGGCCACTGGCCTCGATGATCTTGGCCAGGGTTTCCAGGCTGGCGCGCATCTCGTCGCGCAGCTTGTTCACCTTGTCGATGTTCTGGGCGGCCAGCGCCGGATCCTCGGTCAGCGTGGCGTCGCGCACCAGCACACCGATCTGCAGCGCCCCTTCCTTCACGTGGTTCAGGTCGATGACGCGCAGCAGGCGCTGCTCCACCGCCTGGTGCATCGCATCGTTCATCCCGCGCAGCGCCGTCACGCCCACGGCCGCTACGGCCGCCAGCAGCAACACCACCGCACAGAATGCCAGGGACAGTCGTGCCCCGATACCCATGTTTCGCAAGCCCATCTCAGCGTACCTTTCTCTCTTTTTCGATGTTGGATGTACGTCTAGCGTCCACCGGAATCCGGGTGTCGCCATCAGCGCTATCGGGCAGGCCGGTGCGCTTCTTGAGCGGAAAATCGAAATAGGGGGAAAAGTGCCGGCAGTTCGTCAAATTGCCGCGTCAACGACTGGCGTCTAATCTGTTCCGGGCACTCCGGCCCGGCCGATCACGGCCACTGCGGCAACAGACCGCGACGAAACGACGAGGGCAAAAAAAAGAAGCCCACGCGCGGGGTGCTCGTAGGCTTTCAGGACTGCTGTGAAAGACCGGGGGTAAACCGGTCCGAACCCCGGAATATAAACCTGCTTACATGAGGTGTAAATGAGGCTTCTATCAGGGAATGCCCTGATAGCGGCTGTAACGAATTGAGCACTTTCGCGTTCCATGTCATGCCATGCCGCACATTCGGGCATATCGGCAGTTATCGGCAGCGTCCCAGAAAGCTTTAGTGCGAGCGGATTGCGACCCAAACGTTGCTTTTCTGTCAGGCGCCGACCACGAAGGTGCTACTTCAATCACACCGACTGCATCAATAAAATAAATAGAGCTTTACCTCTAGGCATTGTTCGCGGGCCAACTTTGTCAACACTTGTAAAACTTTGTTACCCTCCCGGCTGAAGTATTCCCCTTCTCTCCTCGCAAGGCCGGCCGAATTGCTCGGCCGGATGGCGCCATTCAACCGTTCGGTGTGCGCGCCCGTTAACGTGATGAAGGTGAGCCCCTGCCCCGGCTCCGAGAGCGAATGTTTCATATCTCGCCGGGATCAGGGCGCGCCATCCGTCACTTTTAGTGCGACCTCGATCCATGCGCCTGGTCCTCGGACCGTTGACCGCCGCCAGAACCCTCGCGGGCTCTTCCGGAGAAGTTGTGAAGCAGGAAAAAAAGGTTCCCCGTCCCAGCCGAAAGTTGCAGCATCTGCACTTTGCGGCCCACAGCGCCAGCCGCAATACCGTCATCGTGCACCTCTCGAATGGCACGCGGCTGACCGGGATCGTGCTGGCCTCGGACAATTACATGATTCTGCTGGGCAAAACGGGCGAGGATCCCATGCCCACGGTGGTCTACAAGCGCGCCATTACCGTGGTGACGCCGGCGCACGCGCCGGAAGCCGACGCAGCGGTGCTGGACGCCGAGGCGTCGCCGGATTTTGTGCGTCTATATATACCGCGCACCCGCAAGCGCCGCTGACGCCGCCAGGCCGGCCTGCGCCGGCGGCGCCCCGCCCATTCCCCGGGCCGGCCGCCATCCGCAATAACGCCGGGGGTTCCGGGCAGCGCCCGCAAACTCTCGCAAAGATCACTCTAAAGTCTCCTACCGCCCTGTCGATAACCCTTGCAACGGAGGCACTCTACGCCCTGCAACGCAGGCAGCCAACGTTACGGCACCCGCCGGAATGCCTAAAACATTGCATATAGGAGTCGTACCATGGCGCAAGTCATCAACACCAACATTCTGTCGCTGCAAACGCAGAGCAACCTGAACACGTCGCAATCGTCGCTGAACACCGCGATCCAGCGCCTGTCGTCGGGCCTGCGCATCAACAGCGCCAAGGACGATGCTGCTGGTCAAGCCATCGCCAACCGCTTCACCGCCAACATCAAGGGCCTGACGCAAGCTTCGCGTAACGCCAACGACGGTATCTCGATCGCGCAAACGACCGAAGGCGCCCTGAGCGAAGTCAACAACAACCTGCAACGTATCCGTGAACTGTCGGTGGAAGCCGCCAACGGTACGAACTCGGGTTCGGACCTGAAGTCGATCCAGGACGAAATCAAGCAACGTCTGTCGGAAATCGACCGCGTGTCGGCTCAGACCCAGTTCAACGGTGTCAAGGTTCTGGCCAAGGACCAGAACATGTCGATCCAGGTTGGCGCCAACGACAGCGAAACCATCTCGATCGCCCTGAAGGAAATCACCTCGAAGACCCTGGGCGTCGCTGGTTTCAGCGTTGCCGGCCCGCAAGGTGCCACGGCTTCGATCGGTTCCGCCGCCGCTCAAACGGCTCTGGGTTCCGCTACCCCGGTGACGGCTGCTTCGGCAACCGGCATCGCCGCCGCYGACATCCAGCGCGCTCTGGGCCTGAACACCTCGGCAGCCATCAACTCGCAATCCGTCGTGACGGATTCGAAGGGCAACTGGTTCGTGCAAGTGAGCATGACCGGCCTGACCGCCGCCGACGACGCCGCTCTGTCCTCGAAGGGCCTGGCTGGCAACGGTACGGCTACCTCGACGACGATGTACATCGCCGTCAAGCCGAGCGACGCTTCGGTGTCGGGTTCCACCGCCGGCTTCACGATCAAGGGCGCTTCGCTGCAAGCTTCGGACTTCCAACAAGCTGCCACGGTTGACCCGCTGAAGACGCTGGACTCCGCACTGGCTTCGGTTGACAGCCTGCGTTCGAGCCTGGGTGCTGTGCAAAACCGCTTCGAGTCGACGATCAACAACCTGAGCACGACGGTGAACAACCTGTCGGCTTCGCGTTCGCGCATCGAAGACGCTGACTACGCAACGGAAGTGTCGAACATGACCCGCGCGCAGATCCTGCAACAAGCTGGTACCTCGGTGCTGTCGCAAGCGAACCAGACCACGCAAAACGTGCTGTCGCTGCTGCGTTAATCGCCACGCCGCAAGAAGGCCGGGCCGCAAGGCCCGGCTTTTTTGCCGGAATGTTTTGCAGGCAGCCCACTGCCTGCAAAGCGTTTCAACCGAGCAGAACCCCTCGCCTCACCGGACGGAGCAAACCATGGCAACTCCCAATCCCGTTTCCACTCCGGCGGCCCGCATTCCCGCCGACACCGTGGCCATCGCGCCGGCTTCCGCCGCCCCGACCGCCACGGTAAAAGCCGTTCGCCCGTCGCATGAAGCCGACCGCGCGGACACCCGGCCCGCCGCCGATGCGCCTGAAAACACCGCCACCGCGGTGCAGGAGCTGGTGGACGTGCTGAAGACCACCTCCATTGGCCTGCGCTTCGCCATCGACGACCAGACGCACCGCGTCATCACCACGGTTTTCGACAAGGAGACGGGCGAGATCATCCGGCAAATGCCGAATGAAGACGTTGTGCGCCTGGCGCGCGCGATCGACAAGCTCCAGGGCCTGTTCGTGAGCCACGCCGTCTGACCTCTGCAATCACCCAGTTGAAGACAAATAACAATAGGTAGAACAGTCATGGCAATCTCTTCCATCGGTATCGGTTCCAACCTCGAGCTGCAAACGCTGCTCGACAAGCTCCAGGCAGCGGAAGAACTTCCGCTCACGCAGATCAACAACCAGGCCAAGAGCTACCAGGCCAAGCTGTCCGGCTACGGCACCATCAAGAGCGTGCTGGATGCCTATTCGGCCGCCGCCAAGACGCTGAACACCGCCGCCACGTGGAGCGCCGTCAAGGCCGCCGTGGGCTCGGATAGCGTGCTCAGCGCCGCCACCGACGCTACCGCCGTGGCAGGCAGCTACAACATCAACGTGTCCTCGCTGGCCGCGGCGCAATCGCTGGTCTCGAAGTCGGTGGCCGACAAGACCGCTGCCATCGGCGGCGGCACCATCACGGTGGACTTCGGCGCCGACCTCGCCACGGGCGGCACGCCCACCAGCACCAAGACGGTGACGATCGGCTCCGATACCTCGCTGGAAGGCATCCGCGACTCGATCAACAAGGCCAATATCGGCGTCACCGCCAGTATCATCAACGACGGCAGCGGCACGCCCTACCATATTGTGCTGACGTCCAACAAGACCGGCACCCAGTCCGGCATGCGTATCARCGCCAGCGACAGCGCCGTGAGCGACATCGTGGCCTATGACCCGGCCGTGGCCACGCAGCCGAACGGCATGTCCGAGAAGGTGGCCGCTGCCAACGCCACGCTGAAGATCAACGGTATCGACGTCACCAGCCAGAGCAACACCGTGCAGGGCGCGGCCCAGGGCGTGACCCTGACGCTGAAGTCCACCGGCACCACGACCATGAACGTGACGCGCGACGATGCGTCGATCAAGGCCAGCGTGCAAGGCTTTGTCACCGCGTACAACAACATCCTGTCGGCCGTCGGCTCGCTGACCACGTTCGACACCGATGCCGGCACGGCTGGCGCACTGAACGGCGACGGCACGCTGCGCAATATCGCCACGCGCCTGCGCTCGATGCTGACCACCCCGATGTCCGACGGCAACGGCGGCTCGGTCACGCTGTCCGATCTCGGCATCGAGTTCAACGTGACCACCGGCAACGCTGGCAAGCTGGAAATCGACGACGACAAGCTGAACAAGGCGCTCTCGGACAACTTCCAGGACCTGACCAAGTTCTTCTCGGGTGTGGATGGTTCGGCCGGCATGGGCAAGACCATCACCGACTATGTCGACTCGCTGAACGGCACCTCCGGCGCACTGACGGCAGCCACCGACGGCATCACCGCCACGCTGAAGGACCTGGAAGACAAGTACACGGCGACGCAGGACCGCGTCACGTCGACGATGGACCGTTACCGCGCGCAGTTCACGCAGCTGGACCTGCTGGTGTCGAAGCTGAACCAGACCAGCAGCTACCTGACGCAGCAGTTCGCGGCCATGAACGGCACCAGCAGCAAGTAAGTCACCGGAGTTCACCATGTTCGCGCGCCAAGCCATCAATGCCTATGCCCAGGTCGGTGTACAGACCGGGGTCATGAGCGCCAGCCCGCACAAGCTGATCGCGATGCTGTACGACGGCGCCCGCTCGGCCATCGCCCGTGCCAGGTTCCACCTGGACAATGGCGAGCTGGAGGCGCGCGGCAATGCCATCTCCAAGGCTATCAACATCATCGACAACGGGCTGCGCGCGGTGCTGGACCACGAGGCGGGCGGGGAAATCTCCGCCAACCTCGAATCGCTGTACGAATACATGACCCGTCGCCTGATGCTGGCCAACCTGCGCGGCGACGCTACCCTGCTGTCGGAAGTGGATGCCCTGCTCGAGAATCTTGCCTCGGCCTGGACCGCCATCGACCCGGCAGCGCCCACTGACGCCGAGCCCGCTGCACCGACCGCCATCACGCAGCCGGCCCTGCAGGAATCCTGAGATGTTCGATATGTCCCCCATCGTCAGAAGCTACGAAGAGCTGCTGGTGCTCTCGGAGCAGATGCTCGAAGCCGCGCGCGCGTCCAACTGGGATG
Organism: Cupriavidus sp. KB_39; assembly: GCF_052114485.1. Taxonomy (NCBI): domain Bacteria; kingdom Pseudomonadati; phylum Pseudomonadota; class Betaproteobacteria; order Burkholderiales; family Burkholderiaceae; genus Cupriavidus; species Cupriavidus sp. KB_39. The sequence goes on along the minus strand of NZ_JBFREV010000040.1, from coordinate 21,018 downwards.
CGCTCAACGATCTCCAGCAGGTCTACATGGCCGAAGTGGATCGCCTGCGCCTGCTCGACCACACCAAGCCGTTCTCCGACAACGAACGCCTGCGCCGCTTCCAGTTGCTGGAGCGCATCCTGGCCTACGACGCCCGGATCCGCGACCTGACCATGCCGCGCCTGGCCCAGTTGGGCGAACTGCTGAACAGCTCGCGCCGCAAGCTCGAGTTGTCCGCCGCCTACGGCGCCGCCGCCTGAATCCACTGCCCTTCCGTGCTTGCGGAAGGGATCGACCGACGCGTATCACGTCCATCGCCATCCGCTGACACGCGCCCATGACTGGCATCCAAATCCCGGCGGCCCTGGTGCCCCACGCTGCACCGGACACGCAACTCTCGCGCCCGGCGCTGGCCATCGACAAGCTCGCGGCGCTGATGCCGGTGCACGACGTCTCGCAGGGCGACGTGCAGTCGTCCACGGGCGAGACCGTCCAGGCCCGGCCGCCCAGCGCGGTCGGCCCCGGCGCCATGGACGCGCGCGGCAACGCGCTGACCACCTCCACGCGCGAGACCCTGAGCTTCGCGGCGCGCGCCATCCTCGACCTGTTCGAATCGGGCGATGCGCAGCCGCTGCAGACGCGCGCCCCGCTGCTGGCCACCGCGCCCGGCGCGGGCAACGCGTCGGCCGCCACGCTGTCCGCCGCGCTCGCCACGCTGGTCGACCAGAGCGGCCTGTTCTACGAATCGCATGTGGCGCAATGGGTAGTGGGCCAGCGCCCGCTGTCGGCCCTGCTGCAGGAGCCGCAGGCCGGCCTGCGCCAGCCCGCCCCGCCGGCCCAGACGGCCCCGCCCGCCGCGACGCCACCGCAGCAGCCCGCGCCCGGCGCCGGTGCGCCGGTGGCGCTGCTGCCCTATGGCGGCCCGCCCGCCGCGCCCGCGCAGGCCCCGAGCGCCGCGATCCTGGCAGAACTGACGCGCCCGACCATCTTTCCGCTGACTACCGGCGTACCGGCGCAGCCAGCGCGCGGCCGTGGCGCCGACGCAGGGAGCCAGGCCGGCCAACCGGGCCAGCCCGYCGGCGCCACGCCCGGCCAGGCCACGCCCTCGACACCGGCCGCCGAACAGCGCCGTGCCGCGCACGCCAATGCGGCGGCGCATGCTTACCAGATCACGGCCGAGGTGTCGCACGAAGGCCACCATATCGCCCAGGCCCAGCGCGCGGCGATCATCGCCAGCTGGAATGCGCCCGACCAGCCCGCCGCCGCGCCGCAGCCAGACGTCGGCCCGCCAGTCCACCCGGCCAGCGAAGGCGTGGTGCGCCACCAGCTCGAGCTGCTCGCCACGCAGCAGTTCCGCTGGACCGTGGAAGCCTGGCCCGGCATGCCGATGGACTGGGAAGTCACGCGCGAGCAGCAAGGTGAGCACTCGCCTACCTCGGCAGATGCCGCGACCTGGAGCACCCGGCTGCGGCTGGATCTGCCCCGGCTCGGGCATGTCGATGCCGTGCTGACTCTCGGCGCGCACGGTCTGGAAGCGCGACTGGTGGCCGATGACCGCGCCACCGCTGGCCGTCTGGCCGAAGCAGGCGCTGACTTCCGCGGCCAGCTCGAAGCCCACGGCATCTCCCTGCTGAACCTCAACGTCAGCGCGGCCACCGAGGTGGAAGCGCGCCTGGACGCCATTCCCGCAGCCCAGTCATGAGCGAGAACGATCCGAACCGCGGCGCCGCCGTCGCGCTCTCCTACCAGTCCGCCGACAAGGCCCCGCGCGTGGTGGCCAAGGGCTACGGCCTGTCCGCCGAAGCCATCATCGCGCGTGCCCGCGAGGCCGGCGTCTACGTGCACGGCTCCCCGGCGCTGGTCAACCTGCTGATGCAGGTGGACCTCGACAGCCAGATTCCCCCGCAGCTCTATGTAGCCGTGGCCGAGTTGCTGGTCTGGCTGCACCGGATGGAGCAGCCGGATGCGGCGGCATCCCTTCCGGCCCTCACCTGACCCCGCCTGACCCTCATCTGACCCGGTCCCCGAGGCGCCGAAAACGGCACCCCCGCTGAAATAGCGCCAATTTCGGCCCGTGTTCCGGCCGATGGCGCGGAACGTCCCTTGTTACTGTGCATGCATCGATCAGCCCGTCTGCTGTCCGGGCTGACACCGCGCCTTTGCAAAGCACAACGCCATGACCAAGAACGTTTCGAGTCCCGCGCAGCGGACGATCCAGCAGGCCTGGACTGCCTACAACGCCAGCAAGTATGCGGAAGCGCTGAAGCTCGCCCGCGCCGCCAAGCGCAGCGCCGGCACGCTCCCCGAACCGTATTACATCGAATCGCTGTGCCTGTCCGGCATGAACCATAGCGAGGAAGCCAAGCGGCTGGCGGAAGCCGGCATGAAGCGCTTCCCGAACCATCCGGGCTTCCTGGGCCTGGTCGGCGCGCTCGACGTGGCACTGGAAAACTACGCCGCCGGCATTCCGCTGCTCCAGCGCAGCCTGGAACTCCAGCCTGGCTCGGCCCATCTGTGGCAGGTGCTCGGCACGGCCATGTTCTATACCGGCGACTATTACGGCGCCCGCCTGGCCGGCGAGAAAGCCGCCGCGCTGCTGCCGAACGACCCGGTGGCGGTGGGCAACTACGCCTCGGCGCTGCGCGAATCGGGCAGCACCATCGAAGCCATTCCGGTGTTCCGCCGCGCCTGCGCGCTGGACCCGCTGCAGCGCGTGAACCGCTCCAACCTGCTGTTCTCGCTGCTCTACGACGAAACCATCGGCGCCGAGGAACTGCGCCGCGAGGCCACCGACTGGGCCCGCACGCTGGCCCGCACGCCCGTCGAAGCCCCGGCCTTGCAGGCCAGCCAGGGCGAGCGGATCCGCATCGGCATCCTGTCGAACGACTTGCGCCGCCATGCCTGCGCCTACTTCCTGATCCCGCTGATCGCCAACCTGGACCGCACGCGCTTCGAGGTGCACCTGTTCTCGCTGTCGAACGTCAACGACAACATCACCAGGAAGATCCGCGTCTACGCGGAAGGCTTCCACGACCTCTACAGGATGTCCGAGGCCGAGGTGGTCAAGGCCGTGCGCGCGCAGCGCTGCGACGTGATGATCGACCTGGGCGGCTACACGGGCGCCTCGCCGCTGACCTACATGGTCCACCGCCTGGCCCCGAAGCAGCTGACGTGGCTGGGCTACCCCGGCACCACCGGCATGGARCAGATCGAGTACCGCGTGACCGACTGGACCGCCGATCCGGAGGGCTTCGACCACAACTACACGGAAACACTGCTCCGTGCGCCGGTGTTCAGCGCCTACCACCCGATCGTCACCAACCCGCTGAAGATCTACGACCCGCAGTTCCGCGTGCAGCCGACCCCRGCGCTGAACAACGGCTACATCACGTTTGGCTCGTGCAACACCATCGCCAAGCTGGGTCCCAAGACCATGCGGCTGTGGAGCGCCGTGCTGGCACGCTGCCCGAACGCCCGCATGCTGGTGGAAGCCACCGGCTGCGACCGCGACAACGTGCGCGAGATGCTCTACGAGCGCATGGTCGCCCATGGCATCGACACCAGCCGTGTGGAGCTGATCAACCGTGACGGCGCCGCGCAGTACGTGACCTACAACCGCATCGACATCGCGCTGGACACCGCGCCCGTCACCGGCGGCACCACCACCTGCGACGCCATCTGGATGGGCGTGCCCGTGGTGACCTTCTCCGGCGACACCTTCCACCAGCGCGTGTCGGCCCCGTTCCTGCACGCCGCCGGCCTGGACGACCTGATCTGCGAGACCGAGGCCCAGTACGTCGACGTGGCCTGTGCCCTGGCTTCGGACGTGCAGCAGCTCAACGAGATCCGCATGTCGATCCGTCCGCGTGCCGAGCAGAGCGAGATGTTCGACGCGCAGCGCTTCGCCGCCTGGTTCGAGGACCAGTTGACCGAGATCTGCAGCGAGACCAAGCCGATTCCCGCCCGCACCGAACCGCGCCGCTCCGGCCTGTTCTTCGCCGGCGCGTGGTATCCCGCCGAGGACCTCGTGATGTCGGTGGCCGCTCACATCCACCTGAAGGAATGGGTGCCGCTGCTCAACGTGCTGGAGAACCTGACGTCCACCTGGTACCGCAACTGGGTGGTGGCCTACGGCCTGGCCGAATTCAAGTACCACAACGGCGAGGCTGGCGCGGCCATCGACCTGCTGGTGGAAGCCATCGGCATGCGCCCGTACGCGCTGCCGCTGTACCGCAAGCTGGCGCTCTGGCTCGACGAACTCGGCCTGGACAAGTCCGCGCTCGCCCAGTTGCTGGACGAGCAGTTCGGCCTGGCRCTGGAAGTGCTGGAAGCCTCCCCRCCGCCTACCGTGTTCGAGGTGATCGGCATCGAGGTGGCTACGCAGGCCGCCCCCGAAGCCGCCGCCGAGGAGGTGGCAGCATGAAGGCCGTCATCCTGGCCGGGGGCCTGGGCACCCGCATCTCCGAGGAATCGCACCTGCGGCCGAAGCCGATGATCGAGATCGGCGGCAAGCCCATCCTCTGGCACATCATGAAGATGTACTCGGCGCACGGCGTGAACGAGTTCGTGATCTGCCTGGGCTACAAGGGCTACGTCATCAAGGAATACTTCGCCAACTACTTCCTGCACATGTCCGACGTCACGTTCGACATGCGCGAGAACCGCATGGCCGTGCACCACCGCAAGGCCGAGCCGTGGAGCGTGACGCTGGTCGATACCGGCGAGGACTCGATGACCGGCGGCCGCCTGCGCCGCGTGCGCGAGTACCTGACGCCCGGAGAGCCGTTCTGCTTCACCTACGGCGACGGCGTGTCCGACATCGACATCACGGCCGAGATCGCGTTCCACCGCGAGCACGGCCGCCGTGCCACCGTGGCCGCCGTGCAGCCGCCGGGCCGCTACGGCGCGCTCGAGCGCGACAACGACAAGGTGTGCGGCTTCACCGAGAAGCCGCGCGGCGATGGCGCGTGGATCAACGGCGGGTTCTTCATCCTGCACCCGGAAGTGCTCGACCTGATTCCGGACGACACCACGAGCTGGGAAGAAGCGCCGATGCGCCAACTCGCCCGCTCCGGCCAGATGGCCGCGTTCGAACATACCGGTTTCTGGCAGCCGATGGACACGCTGCGCGAGAAGAACCTACTGGAAGACCTCTGGCAATCCGGCAAGGCGCCCTGGAAGCGCTGGTAATGGTGTCGACTGCTTCCCCGTCGGCGGCGCTTTCCGCCTTCGCAGGCCGGCGCGTCTTCGTGACCGGGCACACCGGGTTCAAGGGCGCCTGGCTGGCGCTGCTGCTCGCGCGGCTGGATGCGCGCGTCAGCGGCTACGCCCTCGCCCCGAACACCACGCCGAGCCTGTTCGACGCCGCGCGCGTGGCGCCGGCGCTCGCGCAGCATACGGTGGGCGATGTCCGCGATGCCGCCGCGCTCACGCGCGCGCTGCACGCGGCCGAACCCGAGATCGTGCTGCACCTGGCGGCGCAGCCGCTCGTGCGCGCGAGCTACCGCGACCCGGCCGAGACGTGGTCCACCAACGTCATGGGCACGGTCAACCTGCTTGACGCGGTGCGCACCTGCCCGTCCGTGCGCGCGGTCATCGTGGTCACCACCGACAAGTGCTACGACAACAAGGAATGGCTCTGGGGCTACCGCGAGACCGATCCGCTCGGCGGCCATGACCCCTATAGCGCGAGCAAGGCCGGCACCGAACTCGTGGCCGCCAGCTATCGCAAGTCGTTCCTGGCCGAGCGTGGCGTGCTGCTCGCCACCGCGCGCGCCGGCAATGTGATCGGCGGCGGCGACTGGTCCGAGGACCGCCTGATTCCCGACGCCGCGCGCGCTGCCGCCCGTAGCGCCACACTTGAGATCCGCAGCCCACAGGCGACGCGGCCGTGGCAGCACGTGCTGGAAGCGCTGCACGGCTACCTGCTGCTGGGCGCCCGGCTGCTGGCCGGCGACGCCGCCCTGGCCACCGCCTTCAACTTCGGCCCGGAAGCGCGCGACAACCTCCCGGTAGCGCGCGTGCTGGGCGGATTGCAGCAACACTGGCCGGAACTCCAGTGGGCGCATTGCCCGCCACCGGGCGCTGCGCCGCACGAGGCCCGCAACCTGTACCTCGATTCCTCCCAGGCGCACACGCTGCTGGGCTGGCAATCGCGCTGGACGCTGGACGAGGCGCTGGCCGCCACCGCACGCTGGTATCGCACCGTCCAGCACGAGCCGGGCCAGGCCCGCGCCATCACCGAACAACAGATCGAGCAATTCTGCGCATGACCACTGCTGCCACCGCTCCTACCCCCTGCTGCCGCGCCTGCGGCGCACCGCTGACGCAAACCGTCGTGGACCTCGGCCTGTCGCCGGTCTCCAATGCCTTCATCCGGCCGGAGCACATCGCACAGGGCGAGATGTTCTATCCGCTGCACGCCATGGTGTGCCACAAGTGCTGGCTCGTGCAGCTGCGCGACGCCACGCCGGCGGAAACCCATTTCCACGACGACTACGTCTACTTCTCGTCGTTCTCCACCTCGTGGCTCGAACACGCCCGCCGCTACGTGACGGCGATGACCGAGCGCTTCGACCTGACACCGGCGAGCAGCGTGATGGAGCTCGCCAGCAACGACGGCTACCTGCTCCAGTACTTTCACCAGAACGGCGTGCCGTGCCTGGGCATCGAGCCTTCCGCCAATACCGGCGAAGCCGCGCGCGCCAAGGGCATCGACAGCCGCGAGCTGTTCTTCGGCGAGCGCACCGCGCGCGCGCTGCGCGTGGAAGGCTGGGAGGTGGACCTGCTGCTCGGCAACAACGTGCTGGCCCACGTGCCGGACATCAACGACTTCGTGGGCGGCATGCCGATCGTGCTGAAGCCGGAAGGCGTGATCACGCTCGAGTTCCCGCACCTGCTGCGCCTGCTCGAACAGAACCAGTTCGACACGCTGTACCACGAGCACTATTCCTACCTGTCGCTGACGGCGCTGGTGCCGATCCTCGCCCGCGCCGGGCTGCGCGTGTTCGACATCGAGCACCTGCCCACGCACGGCGGCAGCCTGCGCCTGTTTGCCTGCCACCAGGCCTCGCGCCGCGCCACCACGCCGGCCGTGCAGGCCTGCCTGGATGAGGAGGTCGCCGGCGGCCTGACTTCGCCGGACCGCTACGCCCGCTTTGCCGAGCGCGTGCGCCAGGCCAAGCGCGACCTGCTGGCCTTCCTGATCGAGGCGCGCCGCGCCGGCAAGCGCGTGGCCGCCTACGGCGCCGCCGCCAAGGGCAACACGCTGCTGAACTACTGCGGCATCGACGCCGACCTGATCGAGTACGTGGTGGACCGCAACCCGGCCAAGCAGAACAAGCTGCTGCCCGGCACGCGCATTCCGGTGCGCTCGCCCGATTCCATCTACGCCAGCCGGCCCGACTACCTGGTGATCCTGCCGTGGAACATCAAGGACGAGGTGATCGAGCAGATGGCCGGCATCCGCGCCTGGGGCGGCCGCTTCGTGGTGCCCATTCCCGATACCGTGGTCCTGCCGTGATCTTCACCCCGACCCGCATCGCCGGCGCCTGGCTGGTGGACCCCGAACCGCTGCCCGACGCGCGAGGCTTTTTCGCGCGCACGGTCTGCGTGGCGGCGTTCGCCGAGCACGGCCTCGACGCGCACTTCGTGCAGCAGAGCGTCTCGCGCAACACGCGCGCCGGCATCCTGCGCGGCATGCACTTCCAGACCGGCGCGCATGCCGAGGACAAGCTCGTACGCGTGACCACCGGCGCGGTGTACGACGTGATCCTCGACCTGCGCCGCGCGTCCACCACCTACCTGCAATGGCAGGCCGTGGAGCTGTCGGCGGACAACCAGCGGGCGATCTACATCCCGAAGGGCGTCGCACACGGGTTCCAGACCCGCACGGCGCTCTCCGAGGTGTTCTACCAGATGACGGTGCCGTTCGCGCCCGGCAGCAGTGCCGGCGTACGCTGGGACGACCCCGCCATCGGCATTGACTGGCCAGACTGCGCGGACCGCATGGTCTCCGCGAAGGACCTGGCGCTTCCCCTGCTCGCCGGGCTTGGCGAGCATTGACAACCCCTTTTATTCGATCCTGACAATCCAAGCGGAGCCACCCATGACGACTGAACATCTGCAAAAGCTGTCCGACGCCCTGCGCACGGTGGGCGGCAGCGCCGCCGCCCGCGACAAGGTCATCGCCCTGTGCAAGAGCATCGAGCAAGACCTGGACGCCTACGAAGGCAGCGTGCGTGACGACATTACCGGCCCGATCGTCGACGCCATGTACAACGAGCAGTCGCGCCTGCGCAAGACGCTGGCCGACGGCACGGTGTTCGAATTCCTGTACCGCACCAAGATCGCGCGCGACTTCCTGATGAGCACGCCGCCGCAGCCGGACCACGTGTGGGAGCCGCAGACCACCAAGCTGCTGCTGAAGCTGTGCGAGCGCGGCGGCCATGCCGTGGTGGGGGGCGCCTACTTCGGCGACCAGGTGATCCTGATGGCGCGCCGCCTGGCGCAGGCCGGCGGCACCTGCCACGCGTTCGAGCCGAATGCCGACCAGCTCGGCATGCTGCGCAACAACGCCTCGCTGAACCACGTGGARAACATCCGWAGCTGGCGCCTGGGCCTGTGGTCGGACAGCACCACGCAACTACGCCTGGTGGGCCACGACTCGTTCGCCCATGCCGAGCACACCGACGGCCCCGCCGATGACGACAGCTTCTCGACGATCACCATCGACGARTACTGCGCCCAGCAGAACGTGGACAAGCTCGGCCTGATCATGCTCGACATCGAAGGCGCCGAACTGAACGTGTTCAAGGGCGCGGCGAAGCAGCTGGCCCGCCCGGCCGGCGAAGCCCCGAACCTCGTGTTCGAAGTGCACCGCCACTACGTGGACTGGAGCGCCGGCCTGCAGAACGCCGAGATCATCCGCATGCTCACCGGCTTCGGCTACCACGTCTACGCCGTGCGCGACTTCAACTCGAACGTGAACATGGAAGGCCGCCCCGTGGAGCTGGTGCCGGTGGACCAGGTCTACCTGGAAGGCCCGGCGCACGGCTTCAACATGGTGGCCGTGAAGGACCCGGCGCTGCTGGCGGGCAAGGACTTCGCGGTCGTGCCGGGCGTGAGCCCCAAGCTGCTGTGGCACCGTGACCCGGCGCTCCACCATCCCGTCAACTGATCGACACCGAGGAAAGCAATGCGCTGTACGGTGATCGGCGGGGCCGGCTTTGTCGGCCGCCGCCTGGCGGACACGCTGCGGCGTGCCGGCCATGAGGTCTGGGTGCCCGCGCGCGGCGACCGCGCGCTCTTCACCCGKGACCTGGGCCATGTGTATTACTGCGCCGGCCTGACGGCCGACTTCGCGGCGCGCCCGTTCGACACCGTCACGGCGCACGTCTCGCTGCTGGCCGATGTGCTGCGCGCGAACCGCTTCGCGCATCTGGTCTACCTGTCTTCCACGCGRCTCTACGACACCTCGCAGCAGCCCGTGGGCGACGAAGCCGCCGCGCTGATGCTGCAACCGGCCAGCCCGCGCGCGCTGTACGACCTGTCGAAGGGGCTGGGCGAGAACCTTTGCCTGACCGTGGCCGCCGGCCGCGCCGCCGTGGCGCGGCTCTCGTGCGTGTTCGACTGGGCGCCCGAAGCGCCGGGCTTCCTGTCCGAATGGCTGATCCGGGCCGCCACCGAGCGCGCGTTCACGCTCGACAGCGACGCCGGCTTCGTGCGCGACTACATCCACCTGGACGACGTGGTCGGCGCACTGACCGCGATGTCCACGGGCGGCGCGAGCGGCATCTTCAACCTGGCCAGCGGCGCCAATGTGTCCAACGGCGAGTTGGCCGAGGTCTTCAACCGGCTCGGCTGGGACATCGGGCTGACCCGCGCCTCGCCCGTGCAACGGGCCGCCGTGTGCAGCACCGAGGCACTGCGCGGCCTCGGCGTGGCCCCGCGCGACGTACGCGACGTTGTGGCGAGCTATCTGGAGGGGATCAAGCCATGGAACTGATCGGCCATACCCGCGAGTCGCTGGCCGCCTACACCTGCGCCCAGGTGGCCAACCTGGTGCCGGACGGCCGCCACGCGGCGCTGCTGCCCGTGGTGTCCCGGCACATGGACGAGGCCCTGACCCGCGTGGGCCACTGCATCGACGCCGTGCGCATGTGGCGCCCCGGCCAGTTCAACTACCTGCACTCGTCGCAGTACTGCCAGTACCTGTACTACCTCTCGAACACGATCTGGCGCAATGAGCGCCACGGCGAGGCCTGCACCAAGCTGTTCCTGCTCAACAAGGCGCTCAACGCGATCGACCTGTTCTACGAGATCGAGATGCCCGAGGTGTTCTTCATCGGCCACTCCGTCGGCATCGTGCTGGCCAAGGCCACCTATGGCAACTACCTCGTCCTGTACCAGAACTCCACCGTGGGCAAGAACCACGGCGTGGCCCCGGTCATCGGCGACGGCGTGGTCATGTACCCCAACACCGCCATCATCGGCCGCAGCCACGTCCGCAACGGCTCGGTGATCTCGCAGGGCGTCAGCGTGCTGAACCGCGACACCCCGGGCGACTGCCTGGTCTACGCCGGCGACGCCGGCGACCTGATCTGCAAGCCCGCCTACGAGCGGGCGGCGACGGAGTATTTCAGGGTCTGAGGGGGTGACAGACGGCAAAAAGGCCATGTCGCGGCAGCGCAACATGGCCTTTTTGTCGTTCCCGACCCACGCCCCAACCGCTGCGCGGGTCGGAGAACTGCCATCAAACCGGCATATTCATCATTTCCTGGTACGCCGCCGCCAGGCGGTTGCGGACCTGGACGGCGGTCTGGAACGACACGTTGGCTTTCTGCATGTCGATCATCACGTCGTTCAGGGCCACGCCGGGCTTGCCCATTTCGAAGGCTTCGGCCTGGCCGTAGGCGCGGTCCTGCACGGCGTTCAGGCGTTGCATGGAGCGTTGCAGTTCGCCCGCGAAGCCTTCGGTGGAGGCCGCCGGGGCCTGGTTGGTGCTGCCGCCGCCAGCCACCTGCGCCAGGCCGCGCAGTTGCTGGAGCATGCCTTCAATCGAGGAGATCGTCATGACGCGTCCGGTTCTGTGAGAGGGGTTTCCGGAGCCACGCGCCTGATACATCACACGCAGTCCGTTTTCAGTGCTCGCACTGTACCCACCCCCGCTCCCAGCCCAAAGGATGAATTCGGCGGGAAAACCTAGCCTATTCAGCCGATTGTCCATCAGCCTTCTGGCCGATCATCGCTACCGTGCCGGATCTGGCGGATCCAAGCGTATCGACGCACCGCCCCGGCCTGTTATCAACCAGCGGGGAGTGCGCGTGTTTTTTCAGCAGCGTAATGTGAGCCAAGCCGAAATGATTAACGGCAGCCAAGGCGAAAGTGGCAAGGGCAGGACTAACCCTGCCGCGCCGGAGTCGCGCGCATGAACGCGGCAGCTACCCTGCCGAACGGCGCGGCACTGGTCGACAAGCTCAAGGCCAATCCGCGCCTGCCCATGATGCTGGGCGGGGCGGCACTGGTCGCGGCCATCGCCGTGGGCGTGATGTGGTCGCGCACGCCGGACTACAAGGTGCTGTACAGCAACCTGTCCGAGCGCGACGGCGGCGCCGTGGTGGCCTCCCTCCAGCAGATGAACGTGCCGTACAAGTTCGCCGAAGGCGGCGGTGCGCTGATGGTGCCGGCTGACAAGGTGCACGAAATGCGCCTCAAGCTGGCCAGCCAGGGCCTGCCGAAGAGCGGCAACACCGGCATGGAGCTGATGGACAACCAGAAGTTCGGCATCAGCCAGTTTGCCGAACAGGTCAACTACCAGCGTGGCCTGGAAGGCGAACTCGCCCGCTCGATCGAGTCGATCGGCGCCGTGCAGTCGGCCCGCGTGCACCTGGCCATCCCCAAGCCCACCCTGTTCGTGCGCGAGCGCCAGAAGCCCACCGCGTCGATCGTGCTGCAGCTCTACCCGGGCCGCGCCGTCGATGAAGGCCAGGTCGCCGCSATCAGCCACCTGGTTTCGTCCAGCGTGCCCGAACTCACGCCGAAGTCGATCTCCATCGTCGACCAGCACGGCAACCTGCTCTCCGGCACCAACGACCGCTCGCTGGATGCCAGCCAGCTCAAGTTCGTGCAGCAGGTGGAACAGAACTACGTGAAGCGCGTGGAAGCCATCCTCGCGCCGATCCTCGGCAAGGACAACGTCCACGCCCAGGTCACCGCGGACGTGGACTTCTCGTCCGTCGAGCACACCGACGAAAGCTACAAGCCGAACCAGGACCCGACCAAGGCGGTCATCCGCAGCCAGCAGACCAGCGAGTCGAGCACGCAGGGCGCCACCCCCGTGGGCGGCGTGCCGGGCGCGCTGTCGAACCAGCCGCCGGCCGCCGCCGTGGCCCCGGTGACCACGCCGCAGCCGCCGCGCCAGCCGGGCCAGCCCAATCCGCCGGCCCAGGCCAACGCGAACCAGGCCACGCAGACCGCCGAGAAGACCGGCCCGAGCACCAGCCGCCGCGACGCCACCACCAACTACGAGGTGGACCGCGTGGTGCGTCACGTGCAGCAGGCTCCGGGCGGCGTGAAGCGCCTGTCGGTGGCCGTGGTCGTGAACTACCGCCAGAAGCTCGATGCCAAGGGCAAGCCGGTGACCGAGGCGCTGTCCGCCAAGGAACTGGCCCAGATCGAGAACCTGACCAAGGAAGCGATGGGCTACTCGGCCGACCGCGGCGACTCGCTGAACGTGGTCAACAGCCCGTTCACCGACAACGCGGAGAAGGAACCCGAGCTGCCGCTGTGGAAGCAACCGCAGATGATCGACCTGGCCAAGACCGGCGTCGGCTACCTGCTGCTGGCCATCCTGGCGATGTTCCTGTGGTTCAAGGTGGCGCGTCCGGTGCTGCGCAAGTACACCGCGCCGCCGCTGCCCGCGCCCTCCGAGACGACGGAAGCCAGCGAGGCCGTGCTCCTGCCGCCGGAAGAAGCCCAGAATCCGGAAGTCCTGCGCCTGGCCGCGAAGTACGAAAGCGATCTCGCCCTGGTGCGCGACGCCGCGCAACGCGACCCGCGCCTGGTCGCCAGCGTAATCAAGAATTGGATGGCCCATGACGAACGCCAGTAAGGGAATGCCCGAACAGGGCCTGCAGAAGAGCGCCATCCTGATGATGGCGATTGGCGAGGACGCTGCCGCCGAGGTTTTCAAGCATCTGTCGCCCCGTGAAGTGCAGGGGCTGGGTTCGGCGATGGCCAACCTGTCGTCGGTGACGCGCGAGGAAATGGCCGAGGTGCTGGCCGAGTTCCGCGGCGAGACCGAGCAGTACCTGGCGCTGAACGTGGACTCCAGCTCGTTCATCAAGAGCGTGCTGAACAAGGCGCTGGGCGAGGAACGCGCGCTGTCCGTGATCGAGGACATCCTGGAATCGCGCGATCCGGGCGGCGGCATCGACTCCCTGAACTGGATGGACGCCACCTCGGTGGCCGAGCTGATCAAGGACGAGCACCCGCAGATCATCGCTACCATCCTGATCCACCTGGACCGCCAGAAGTCGTCCGAAGTGCTGGGCTTCTTCACGGACCGCCTGCGCAACGACGTGATCCTGCGGATCGCCACGTTCGGCGGCGTGCAGCCGGGCGCGCTGCAGGAGCTGACCGACGTGCTGACCAAGCTGCTGGCCGGCCAGAGCCTGAAGCGCAGCCGCATGGGCGGCGTCCGCACGGCGGCCGAGATCATCAACCTGATGAGCACGGCCCACGAGGAAGCGGTCATCGACGGCGTGCGCACGCACGACACCGACCTGGCCCAGAAGATCATCGACGAGATGTTCCTGTTCGAGAACCTGCTGGAAGTGGACGACCGCGGCATCCAGCGCGTGCTCAAGGAAGTGGCTACCGAATCGCTCATCGTGGCGCTCAAGGGTGCCCAGCAGGAACTGCGCGACAAGTTCATCCGCAACATGTCCACCCGTGCCGGCGAGATGCTGCGCGAAGACCTGGAAGCGCTGGGACCGGTGCGTGTGTCGCAGGTGGAGGCCGAGCAGAAGGCCATCCTGCAGGTGGTGAGACGCCTGGCGGAATCGGGCGAAATCCAGATTGGCGGAGGCGACGATGCCTACGTTTGAGCGCGGCTTTGCCGCCAGCCGCGGGCCTGCCCGCGGCGACACCGGCACCAGCATCGGCAATGGCAGTGGCGCCGGTGCCAGCGACCCGTTCGACAACTTCAGCGCGTTCGAGCCGCCCAGCCCGGTGCGCGCCCGCTCGCGCGGGGACGCCTGGCAGCGCTGGCAGATGGTGTCGCTGGACCCGCGCGACGCGCTGAAGCGGGCGCTTGAGTCCGTCCAGCTCCCCGCCGAACCGCCGCCCCCGCCGTCCATCGATTTCGAAGCCCTGCATGCGATGCGCGAAGGCGCCCGCAAGGAAGGCTATGCGCAGGGCTACACCCAGGGCCAGACCCAGGGTTATGGCGACGGCCACCGCGAAGGCTATGCGCGCGGTCTGGAATCGGCCCGCAATGAAGCCGCCCGGCTGCAGGAGCTGGCCGGCAACTTCCGCGACGCGCTTGGCCGCGTGGATACCGAGATTGCCGACGCACTGGTCGGCCTGGCCCTCGATGTGGCCCGCCAGCTGGTCCGCAAGACCATGGAGACCGATCCCGCCGCGCTGCTACCCGCCGCGCGCGAACTGCTGGCGGCCGAGCCGCGGCTGTCCGGCTCGCCCTGCCTGCTGCTGAATCCCGAAGACGTGTCGCTGGTGGAAACCCACCTGGCCGGCGAACTGGAAGCCGCCGGCTGGACCGTGCGCGCCGACGCCACCGTGGCGCGCGGCGGCTGCATCGCCAGCGCCGCCAGCGGCGAACTGGACGCCAGCCTGGCCACCCGCTGGAGCCGTGTGATCAAGGCCCTGGGCCGCAACGACCCGTGGGAGCCCCCGCATGCATGACGCCCAGCCCGCCGCGCCGGCCCAGCCGATGCCCCCGTCGGCACCCGCCGATGTCGCTTCTGCCGCGCTGCACACCGCGCGCTGGCGCGACGCGCTGACCGGCGCCTCGGCAGGTATCGCCGAGGTGGACAGCAAGCGCGCCTGCGGCCGCCTGACGCGCGCCGCCGGGCTCGTGCTGGAAGCCGTGGGGCTGCGCATGCCGGTGGGCAGCGACTGCCTGATCGAACTGCCGGGCACGCAGCACGCCCATGGCGGCCCGCGCACGGCCGAGGCCGAAGTGGTCGGCTTTGGCGCCGACCGCCTCTACCTGATGCCGCAATCGGACGTGGCCGGCCTGGTGCCGGGCGCCCGTGTCTATCCGCTCGAACCGTCGCCGCAACCGTCCGGCATGGCTTCGCCGCGCGAACCCGGCTCGAAGCGCCTGCCGGTAGGCCACGGCCTGCTGGGCCGCGTGCTCGACGCCGCCGGTCGTCCGCTCGACGGCCTCGGCCCGATCACCGCCGCCACCGAAGTCCCGCTGGCCGGCAAGCAGATCAACCCGCTGATGCGCGCCCCGATCGAAACCGTGCTGGACACGGGCGTGCGCGCCATCAACGGCATGCTGACCGTGGGACGCGGCCAGCGCATGGGCCTGTTCGCCGGCTCCGGCGTGGGTAAGTCCGTGCTGCTGGGCATGATGGCCCGCTACACCAGCGCCGACGTGATCGTGGTCGGCCTGATCGGCGAACGCGGCCGCGAAGTGAAGGACTTCATCGAGAACATCCTGGGCGAAGAGGGCCGCAAGCGCTCGGTCGTGGTGGCCGCGCCGGCCGATACCTCGCCGCTGCTGCGSATGCAGGGTGCCGCCTACGCCACGCGCCTCGCCGAATATTTCCGCGACCAGGGCCAGCACGTGCTGCTGATCATGGACTCGCTCACCCGTTACGCGATGGCCCAGCGCGAGATCGCGCTGGCTATCGGCGAACCGCCCGCCACCAAGGGCTATCCGCCTTCGGTGTTCGCCAAGCTGCCCACGCTGGTGGAGCGCACCGGCAACGGCCCCGAGGGCGGCGGCTCCATCACCGCCTTCTACACCGTGCTGACCGAGGGCGATGACCAGCAGGACCCCATCGCCGATTCCGCCCGCGCGATTCTGGACGGCCACATCGTGCTGTCGCGGAGCCTGGCCGAGAGCGGCCACTATCCGGCCATCGACGTGGAAGCCTCGATCAGCCGCGCCATGACCGCGCTGATCGAGCCGCCGCAGTTCGCCTCCGTGCGGCGCTTCAAGCAACTGATGTCGCGCTACCAGCGCAACCGTGACCTGATCAGCGTGGGCGCCTACGTGCCCGGCAACGATCCGGAACTGGACCTCGCAATCCGCATGCACCCGCGCATGGAGTCGTTCCTGCAACAGGACATCCACGAGCGCGCGGACTACGAGGGTTCMATCGCCCGCCTGCACGATCTCTTCGAGAGGACGCACCATGGCTAAGCCCACCCCGCTCAACACGCTGGCCGAACTGGCCCAGGACAACACGGACAAGGCCACGCGCGAGCTGGGCCGGCTGCAGGGGCTGCGCACGCAGGCCGAGCAGCAGCTCCTGGCGCTGACCGAATACCGTCACGAGTACCGCACGCGCATGCAGGCCATCGCGGCGGAGGGCATGACCTCGGGGCGCTGGCAGGACTTCTCGCGCTTTCTCGACTCGCTCGACCACGCCATCCGCCAGCAGACCAGCGCGCTGGCCAAGGCCGAGGCCGACCTGCTGGCTGGCCGTGCCAACTGGCAGCAGCAGAAGCGCCGCCAGAACTCGTTCGACACGCTGATCACCCGCGCCGAAGTGCGCGAGCAGCAGGTCTCCGCGCGGCGCGAGCAGCGTTCCACTGACGAATACGCCGCCCGCATGGCCCGCCAGCCGGCCAGCGGCCAGAACTAACCTGCCAACAAGAACATGATCGATATCAGCCAGCTCGTCGGCAACGCCGGCCTGAAGACCCCGACCTCCGGCACGGCCGGCGACGCCCGCGCCAGCGCCGAAGCGAATGCGTTCAAGGACGCGCTGACCCGCGCGCGCGAGAGCGGCCARCCCGCCGTGCGCGTGCCCGCCAAGCCGTCCGGTAACAAGGCGGACGCCAGGGACACGGCAGCCAAGGACAAGTCGGCCGAACCATCGACGCAGAACAAGGGCGACACCCAGACGGCGCAGGCCAATACGCGCCCGGCCAAGGATGCCGACGGGAAGACCACCGGCAAGGCCGATGCCGCCACGGACACCACGCAGGATGCCGAGAACGGCGAAGACAGCACTGTGGCCTCTGACGCCGCCGCCGCTGCCGCCGCGCTGGCCGCCGCGATGCTGCTGCAACCGCTGCCCCAGCAACCGGCCCCGACCGACAAGACCGCTGCCGACSCCACCGGGCTGAACAGCCTCGCTGGCCTGAATGGTATGAATGGCGTGAACGGTCTCAATGGTCTCAATGGCCCGGCCACGCTGACCGGCCAGGCTGCCGCGCAAGCCGCCGCACAGGCCGCACAGGCCGCACAAGCCGCCGCAGCGGCTGGCGATGCCGCCGCCCCGGCCCAGACCGACCCGCTGGCGCAACTGCCGGCCACGGCCACCGCCGACGCCACCGCCAAGGCGTCCACGCCGAGCCCGGCCGACACGCTGGCGACCATCGCCCAGCAGCGCGCCGCGCTCCAGGGCACCGCACCGACCACCGCCGACAAGATCGCCGCCGCCACGCAGCAGGTGCCGGTCGCCGGCGCGCAGGACGCGCACGGCCAGTCGGGCAGCCACACGGGTGGCCAGTCCGGCAGCCMGCAGTCGAGCCTCGGCCAGACGGCCCAGCCGGCACTGCAAGCCGCCCCCGCGCCGAACGCCAACGCCCCGGCCGCCAACCCGTTTGCCGCCGCTGCGGCTGCGGCGCGTACCGGCGAATCGGCCGATACCGGCGCCACGAATGCCAGCAGCGCCGCCACGCTGGCCTCGGCCATCGCCGCGCAGGCTGCCGTGCATGCCACGCCGGCAGCGGCCGCCGCAGCCGCCGCGCGTCCGGCCGTCGCGCCGAACGTCGGCGACAGCCAGTGGGCGCAGGCCCTCGGCCAGCAGATGGTGCGCCTGTCCACGCAAGGCAACCAGACCGCCGAACTCGATCTCAACCCGCCCAACCTCGGCCCGCTGAAGGTGGTGCTGAACGTGGTGAACGATCAGGCCCAGGCGCAGTTCGTGTCGCCGCATCAGGCCGTACGCGCCGCCGTGGAAGCCGCGCTGCCGCACCTGCGGACGTCGATGGCCGAAGCGGGCATCCAGCTCGGCCAGGCATCGGTCGGCTCGGACGGYTTCGCCCAGGCCGGCAACGGCGGCCAGCAGCAACCGCAGCGCCAGTCCAACGGCGGCAGCGCCTTCGCCCAGACCACCGGCTTCGGCAAGGACACGGCACCCGCCGTGGCCGCTACGCCCGCCCCCCGCACCCCGCGCCCGCTGGCGCGCGGCGAAGTCGATACATTCGCCTGATCGGGTACTGCAGACGCCTGCCCTCTCCCCCAGCCCCTCTCCCAGAGGGCGAGGGGAGAACACCGCGGGTTTGCTCCCCTCGCCCGCTTGCGGGAGAGGGGCCGGGGGAGAGGGCAGCGCCTGCACGCCCGCCGCCGTCCGGAACTTCCCCGCACGCGGGGCGGTCAGTTGTGCGACGATCCTGTCTCTTCCTCGCACCCCGCCCCCGCCATGTCCCTGCTCCGCCAGACCCTGCTTGCCGCTGCGACTGTCGCCGCGTTCTCTGCATTCGCCGCGCCGCTCGCCCACGCCGCCGATGCCGCTGCATCCGCGCCGACTGCCGATAGCGGCCCCGCCTACGGCCCCGAACTCGAAGGCTTCGACTACCCCGCCCCGGTCCAGCGCTACCGCTTCACCTCCCAGGGCGAAGCCATGCAGATGGCCTTTCTCGACATCAAACCCGAGAAGCCCAACGGCCGCGCGGTGGTCCTGCTCCACGGCAAGAACTTCTGCGCCGCCACCTGGCAGGAAACCATCCACCAGCTCAGCGGCGCCGGCTACCGCGTGATCGCGCCGGACCAGATCGGCTTCTGCAAGTCGACCAAGCCGGCGCGCTACCAGTACACCTTCCAGCAACTCGCCCGCAACACGCACGACCTGCTGGCATCCATCGGCGTCAGCAACGTGACGGTCATGGGCCATTCCACGGGCGGCATGCTGGCGATGCGCTACGCGCTGATGTACCCGCGCGAGACGCAGCAGCTCGTGCTGGTCAACCCGATCGGGCTCGAAGACTGGAAAGCCAAGGGCGTGCCGCCGCTCTCCGTGGACCAGTGGTACACGCGCGAACTGGCCACCACGGCCGACCGCATCCGCAACTATGAGAAGGCCACGTACTACGCGGGCCAATGGCGCGCCGACTACGAACCGTGGGTGCAGATGCTCGCCGGCCTCAACCGCGGCCCGGGCAAGCAGACCGTGGCGTGGAATTCGGCCCTGCTGTACGACATGATCTACACCCAGCCCGTGGTCTACGAAATGGGCGCGATCCAGGCCCCGACCCTCCTGCTGATCGGCGACAAGGACACCACCGCCATCGCCAAGGACGCCGCCCCGCCAGAGGTCCAGGCCAAGCTCGGCCGCTACCCCGAACTGGCCAAAATCACTGCCAAGGCCATTCCGAACACCACRCTGGTGGAATTCCCCGAACTCGGCCACGCCCCCCAGATGCAGGACCCGGCKGCGTTCCATAAGGCGTTGCTGGAGGGGATGGCGCGGCCGAGGTAATCCTCGCTCAGAACGGCAGCCCGATGTAGTACTTGCCCAGTTCCGTCAGTTGCCCATCGCCGCCGAGCAGGCTGGTGAAGTGCATGTCGTTGTTCCAGCGGCCGGTGAACCAGGCGTAGCGGAACACGTCGGCGCGTTGTTCGCAGATGGCGACCATTTCCTTCATCTGCTGTTTCTGTTTCTCGAGGGTGTCGATCTGGGCGCCGTCGGCGTTGCTGTGCCAGTTGGCGAACTCGGTCACCCAGAACGGCTTGTTGTACTTCATCAGCCGGTCGAGCTGGCCGCCGAGGCCGTAGTCGTACCAGTGGAAGGCCAGRTAGTCGATGCGCGGGTCGCGGTTGCCGTTGGCGGTGCGATAGGCGGCGTAGAACGCGTCCATCCAGATCACCGGGTCCTGGTAGCCGGGCATGGTGCCCCAGGTGATGGTCGGGCCGACCAGCTTGACGCCGGTATGGGCGGCGATGGCCTCGTAGCGCGGCCAGACGGTGGCCGCCTGCGCCGGGGTCAGGTTGGCCTGATCGGTGAGGTTCGGCTCGTTCATCAGCAGCAGGTACTTCACGCGCGGATTGGCCAGCAGCCAGGCTTCGATGGCGGCGTCGTTGAAGTTGTCGTTCCAGAGCATGGGGATGAAGTCCATGCTGTACTTGGTGGTGGCATCGGCGGGCGCCGTGCCGTTGGGCTTGGCGGCCCAGTTGTACCACCAGGACACCCCCGGCGCGAGCGCCGCGAAGTCCTGCGCGCTGACCAGATCGTAGGCCACGCCGCGCTTGGCGCTCTTGGTCACGCCGGGCGTGCCGGGGTCCCCCGGGGTCACCGGCGGCACTTGCGGCACCTGTGGGTTGGACGGCGTCAGCGGCGCCCCGGCGCCAGGCGAGCCGTTGGTCGCCTCCTCGCCCCCGCCGCCACAGGCGGCCAGTGCCAGCATGCCGGCGATCAGTCCCGCGCCCAGCAAGCGCCGGACAAGTGTCATCCCGCGCCATGGCGCGAATTGCTTGGTTTCCATCGTATTGACCCCTTCTGGTTATTCCCGTGCGCGCTATGTTTTTGTCGATCCGCGCTACCGTCCCTTGACAGGACTCGCGGATGATAACGGAAGCGCACTCGGAATCCGTGCCGGTTTGCCCATTTACAACGCTGGTCGATGCGCGATGGCACCCAGATAGCGTGAACGCGTTGCACGCCCCGCCACCCGGCATCCCGGCGAGCCGCTATCATCGGCATGCCCCGCCTCACCTCACCATGACTTTCGATCTCTTCGACGCCCTSCCCGCCGACCCCGACACCCCGTCCGCCACCGAGCCCCTTGGCCCGGGCGCCGTGGTGCTGCGTGGTTTTGCGCGGGATGTCGATA